>NZ_SLAP01000040.1 GCF_007126775.1 Cecembia sp.
ATTTTTTACTTTAAATTAATTTATTTAAAATTCATATTATCAATTACTTATATTAAAAATAAAAATGTTTTTGAACCTGACCTTTAATTCTAAAGTCTAATCCAGTATTGTAAGATCAATTTGAATCCTTTAGTCAGTTGTTCAAGAAAAGTTAGAAAAACACGCGCCATTTTCGGACAGTTATTGAACGTTATTGAACAATCTATTTTTTTGTGACATATTGGAAACCTAACATTATAAAATTGATTCCTGTTTTTCCGAAAATTTCAACATTTCAAAACCCCATCCAAATCTTCTTAAAAACTGCCATTTAAAAGATTTGTATAAATATGTTTAAGAAATGAAGATTGATACTTTTTAAATTTTGGATTGATTGCTGTTTAGCAAAAAAATATGGACTAGGTTTTGTAAAAATTTGGTTCGGGATTACAAATTAAAACCATTCAAACAAATTCTTTACTGAATTTTGCTGAATGTATAGTTTATCCATACACCTAACCTCAAGCCTACAAGAATGAAACCTTCTATCCTAGCAGCTATTTTCCAATTTCCTGTTAACCAAGGAGATTTGGTACAAAATTTGAACATTATTTCTCAAGGTTTAAAACATCAAGAGGCAGATCTGATTGTCTTGCCTGAATTATTAACCACTGGTTATTTTTTAAACAAAGTTCAATGGGAGCGTTTTTCTGACCTAAATACCTGGGAATATTCAATAGATTTCTTTACTGAACTTGCAAAAGTCTGTAGCAGTCATTTATGTGTTACTTTGCCGAAAATGATCCATCAAAAGCTTTACAACATTGGTTATCTTATTAATGAGGATGGTATAGTAGGCGCTCAGGCAAAAATTCATATTACCGACGATGAGCGAAGGTTTTTTACCGCCAACCCAGTAAAAAGAATAGAAGCTATACAGACTGATTTTGGAAAAATTGGATATCCTGTTTTGACCTTTGGGATTCAGCCTTGTTGCGGCAGGTTAAGGCAGAGAGAGTGGATTTGATCTGTTCACCTTGTTCCTTCGGGTCTGATATGACTCCCTTTATTGGAAAAAGTAGGGCATTGGAGTTTTCTACCCCACTGGTTTTATGCAATAGAACAGGAACAGAGATATATGAAAATGAAATGGTGGAATTTGTGGGCATGAGCAGCATATGGGATGCAGATGGAAATGTACTTGCGCAAGCCCATTCAGAAGAAGTTTTCCTCTCAGCTGAACTATTACTTCCCAACAAATCAGCCCTACCATTTTGCCAGGAGTTGGCCATTGAAATGAATTGGAACTAATCAAATTGAATTAATGGAAAAGGATTTTGTTATTGAAAAGACCTCTTCAACAATGGCGCCAATAGAGCTTTTACTACTGGCGGATCCTTCAAGAGAAATGATTGAGCAATACCTTTCCAAAAGCAGTGTTTTTTTGGCCTCATCCAAGGGAAAAACCAAAGGGATAATTGTGCTATACCCTATTGAGGAATCCATACTTGAAATAAAAAATTTGGCTGTGGTTCCATCATTTCAAAAAAGGGGATTAGGGAAAAACCTTATACTGTTTGCTGAAAATTTCGCAAAAGCAAATGGATACACAAAACTCCGAATTTGTACTGGGAATACCAGTTTTCACCAATTGGCACTCTACCAAAAACTGGGCTTTCAGAAAAAAGATAAAATCCCAAATTTCTTTTTAGCGCAATATCCCGAACCGATCTTTGAAAACGGAATGCAATGTAAGGATTTGATTGTGATGGAAAAGGAATTGAAATAGCTTCATTTATAGATCAAATTTTAAACTTACCATTAATCCGTCAAACTTAGAACCAACTTTCTAAACTCAGCAAAATTATCTTTTTCCTGATTTCGACGGTTTCCATAGGAAAGGAAGTTGATTAAAGGATAAGCAGAATTTTTTTTCGATTGGTTCATGATTTTAACTTTTTGATGCATCATTATTTCAAACTCATTTCAAACTCTTTCTCTCTCAGGTTCCCTGCTATCCACTTTAAGATTAAGAAAAGAATCAAGCCATTTAGCCCAAATAAAAGTGCGTTTTGTATCAAAAAGTCAAACTTTTCTAGAAGGTCTAACTTTGACTGTACTTTAAAGAAATCATAGAGACCTGAAAACAGTCTCAAAAGACCGCCAAAGAGTAATAGGTAGGCAATGGTGTACAGTCCTTTTAACTTGCCGAAGGTAAATTGAATTTTCATGTTAGTTTATGTTTAGTTTGTTTGACAAAGGTATTGGACCATCAGCCGCCGAAAATTGACCTATGTTAAGTAAATCATTAACTTAGAATTCAAACTGAACATTAAGCACTTCATGGATAGAACTCTTTCTGAAGAAGCATATGCAAAGCACCTCAATGAAGCCAGGAAGTTGCTTTATGATTATTTGCCCTTGACGGATGAACAGTGGGAGGTCTTCAAACAAGGTTTCAAAATCAGAAAATACCACAAGGGAGATTTTATATTAAATGGAGGAGAAACGGAGCACTTTCTTTCCATTGTTATAACAGGCTGCACCAGACATTATATAATAGTCAAAGGAGAGGAAAAATCATTTGATTTCTCTTTCCAGCATGAATTTAACTGTTCTTATTCCAGTTTTATCCAACAAGAGCCTTCCAGGTTTTTTATACAAGCTTTGGAAGATTGTGTATTGGCCTCTATACATTATGATTTTTTGCAGCAACTTTACCTGCATTATCCGGGAAGCAACAAGTTTGGTAGAACTGCGGTGGAACAGTATTACATATGGAGAGAACAAAGGGAAATATCCCTGATGATAGATTCTGCCCAAGAAAGATACCTCCGGTTGATGGAAAAGTACCCGATATATTTAGAGCAAGTGCCCTTAAAGTACCTGGCATCCTATCTTAACATCAAACCTGAATCCCTGAGCAGAATAAGAAAAAAACTTTTTGAAGAGCGCTAGTTATCTTCTTAACATAGGTCAATTTCTGGCACCACATTCTGTCCCACCTTTGTAGCTGTCAAACAAACAGTTACAAAAATGAAAAAGATTACTTCTACCAAAGCGCTATTGATTATTGCATTTTTCTTTCTGGGCCATCATCTAATGGCACAAAATGAGAACAACTCTTCCAAAAAGCCCTACAAATCCCAAACCTACTTCAGTTTCGGGGCCGGGGTAAGTTTTCTCCAAGGTGTTCCCTATAACTTTTATCAGGATGGACATAGCAATGTTCAAATAGGCCTGATGAAGGAATTGCCCTTCAATAAAAGGTTTTCCTTTGTCACAGGGCTGGAATTGGAAAGATTGACTTATAATCTGGATTTCTTTCCAGTATTGGAAGAGAATAACCAAAGCTTTATTCAAGCTCCTGATGGGATAAAATACACCAGGGTATTTCAAAACAGCCTGAACCTCTCAGCCCAGGCAAGGATCTATTTTAAAGAAAACAGCAGCAAGCAGACAAGCAATATTTTTCTTCAGACAGGATTGCGAGGTGGTTATAACCTGAGCACTACATTCTCCTTTAGGGAAAATAATCAAAATCAATCCATCAACTTGTCTGAAGTGGCCAGTCCCTTCAACCTTCAGGCAGAACTGATGCTAGGCTTTAAGGGGAATTACTTCAAGAAACTGGAGATTCTCAATGCCTCTACTTTTGGATTTACCTATCAATTCAATTCACCCTTATCGGTAGGAAATGTAGAAAATGTAAGGCCTATTCATTTGACTTGGAGGTTTTTATTTTAAAAAAAGATCCGATTTATATGTTATTATAGACTATCCTTGATTAATTGTATTAATTCTGTCAAGAGGCTGTATCATATGTTAACGCTAAAAAATAACCCTACATTTTATTTGTCATATAATCTAATAAAATCTCGTGTTTTGAAGTCTCCTTAGTATTTTTAGCCACTGAGTCACAAAGGTATTAATACCTAAATCGAATTTAGTTTGGGAATTAAATTTGAAAATCTATATTTAAGATAGCCTCTTTAAAAATGTCAATCTATTTGTTAATTTTAAGGTAAAAAAAACTCAACTCATCCTACTTTCCAATTTATTGATTTCCTTTTCTAAGTCTTCAATGTCCTTTACAAGAGATTGTCTTACATTATTGAAATCAAAAGAAGACATGCCTTTGTAAGTGTTCAAACGTATTTTTAAATTAAGATTCTCCTTTTTGAGGTAAAATATCTCTCTAAGAAAATGAATATCTACATTTTCAGATAGACGTTCATAGTTCTTTTGCAAATTGTACAGTCTTTCCTCATTCAATTGAATGCGGTGGATCAATTCATCTCTATATGGTATGTTATCTAGGATAATGACTGGACTTGGATCTGAATTTGCACTCTCTAAGCTGAAATTCCGGAACTCTGTTTTCTTAGGGTTGTTATCTTTCAGGTCTTTAACCTTCCTTTCATCAGAAGAACAAGCAATTGAACCAAGCCCAACTGTCATTATGAACAATGCTGCCAAGCTTTTCTTTAGATTCATTGTTTTGTAATTATACGACAAAGGTAAGCCATAATTTTTCTTTGCCAGATAAAATTCAATCCCAAAAAATTAAAAGTTATTGACACTTGAGTACTTAAAATGTTAATTCGGGATTTTAAGTTCAATTTTTAGCAACTTCCAAGATGCCGAGTGCAAACTTTAACATCAAATCTTGAAAAAATAATGAATACTGTGCCTGTGCATGATCGGATTGGGCTGTCACCAATTGCTGGTTTGCTTGTGATAAATCCACAAAATTGCTTACTCCCAATCTGAACCGTTCTGAAATTACAGTTTGGGCTTCAACGGCTGCTTCCAATTGAAGACGCGTAGCTTCTTCTCTTCTTATTGCTCCTTTAAAATTCTCAAAGGCGAGCTTTACCTCTTGGGATATCCTCCTCTCTAAAGCAGATTTATCCAGTTGCTGGTTTTGAAATTCAACCCTGGCCCTGACTACCGCTGCTCTGTTATCAAAATTATTAAAAATGGGAACAGTTAAACTGAACCCAAAAGAGCGTTGAGGAAAGATGGTGAAAAACTGGTTTCTGAAAGTCCTGTCGTCTAAGGTTGTGAAAAACGTGCTGTAATTAAAAAAAGCATTCAATTGTGGCATATAAGCCGATTTGGCTGAAGCCAAAAGGTTTTTGTTGGCACGCTCAAGATACATTTGCTGCCCATAGTCTTTTCTTTGCTCCAAAGCCACATCATATAACTCATTCAAAGGCATATTTAACCACTCGCTTTCAAATTTTTCCAAAGCCACTTGCTCTGGCAGAGGTAAAATATTGGGACCTAATTGCAATGTCTCCGCCAATTCCCACAAGTCTGATTCCCATTGTATTTTAGCATCAATTGCCACTGTTTCCAACCTGGCCACTTCTGAACGTTGGTTGTACAGATCAGAAAGAGTCCTCAGTCCTGCTTCTACAAAACCTTCTATCTGTTCCAACTGCTTTTTCTGATTATCAAGGTTTTCCACAGCAATATTGTACAATTCCTCATCCAAAAGAACCTGAAGGTATTGTTGGGCAATGTTGAACATGACTTCCTGTCTGGCTCTTTCTAATCCAAACTTTCCTGCATCTTCCCAGTCTTTACCAGCCCTGGTTTCGCTCGTTCTTCTTAAACCATTAAAAATGGGCATATTGGCATTGATTCTGCCAGAAACGATGTTATTAATTTCATTGGTCACAATCAACTCTCCCTCTACTTGCTGGAATTGTTGACCAATCTGCCGGAAGTTATCATT
The DNA here is from genome assembly GCF_007126775.1 of Cecembia sp. Taxonomy (GTDB): domain Bacteria; phylum Bacteroidota; class Bacteroidia; order Cytophagales; family Cyclobacteriaceae; genus Cecembia. Next base: position 5,726 of record NZ_SLAP01000040.1, read on the forward strand.
GGTGAGGTTTAGCCTGGGTAAATGGTTTAATTGAGCATTTAGTCTTTCTACTTTCAAAACCTCCTGTTGGTTCAATAATTTCAAATAATCAATATTCTGGGATAAACCCATCTGGACGGCTTCCTGAAAGGACATGGGAATAGTGTCCTGAGCAAATGATTTTCCACTGATAGTGATTACAAAGGCAAAAGCAGCAATTGATTTATATAGGTATTTCATAAAGCTAAGTCCTTATCAATTTTTCCGTCCAACATTTCTATCAATCTACTACCATAATCGGCATTTTCTCTGGCGTGAGTGGCCTGAATGATGGTAGTTCCTTCTTTGTTCAATTCTTTAAACACCTCCATGATTTCTTTTGCCTGAGATGAGTGGAGATTGCCGGTAGGTTCATCCGCCAATAGTACCCTCGGATTGCCTGCTATTGCCCTCGCTATTCCAACCACTTGCTGTTGACCACCAGACAGTTGTTCGGGAAAAAGATCCTTTTTGGCAACCATTTTAAACCTATCTAAAAGTTCTGCTATAATGCTTTTCCTTTGAGAAGAAGGTATATTTCTGTATAAAAGCGGTGTTTCTATGTTTTCATATACCGTAAGCTCATCTATGAGGTGATAGGCCTGAAAAATATATCCGAATTCGGATTTATGAAGGGCAGATTTCTGCTTTTCCTTCATGGCATGGATAGATTTTCCTTCAAAATCATACATGCCCTCATAATCCTCATCCAAGAGTCCTATGATATTGAGCAATGTGGATTTACCTACTCCCGAAGGTCCCATTAGGGTTACAAACTCCCCTTGCTCAATTTTCAGGTCAATTCCTTTGAGAATGAATGTCCGCTGAAAACGGGACTCTATGTATTTATCGATATTGGAAAGTGATATCATTTTAGATTTTAGATTTTAGAATCAATTGTACTTGTAAAGAACTGATGATAGCATAAAGCATTTTATACTTTTTTTGGAGATAAGATTCCTAAATTTATGCCATAAAAAAAGACCCTAATCTAGCGATTAAGGCCTTTTTTGATCCTAAGCAACTGATTTTTGGCGAACATCTTTGTCCGCTAGCGGACAAAAAAACGGGCTAGGAAAGAAAGCACTTAAAACCTGGCTTAGGATACTTCATTCACTTTTTAGGGAATCAATTGGATTTGAAATGGCTGCCCTAAATGATTGCAACCCCATTACCGTCCATGAAACTAATAAGACAACTATAGCGGAAATGATAAACACACCCCAGCCCAATTCAATCCTGTACTGATAATTCTTCAACCATTTACTCATTCCCCACCAAGCCAATGGTGCTCCAATAAAAAAGGAAATCAAGACCAACTTGGTAAACTCCATTGACAAAAGTAAAACCAATGAATTGACTGAAGCGCCTAGGGCCTTCCTGATCCCTATCTCTTTCCTGCGCTGCTCTGCAGTGAAAGCTGTCAAGGCAAACAAGCCCATACAAGCAATAAAAATCGCAAAACCGGTAAAAGAAGCAAAAACCTTCCCTATCCTTGTCTCCGAAGCATACATGGAGGAGAAACGCTCATCAAGGAATTCATAAGTGAAAGGTTGTCCTGGAGCCAGTTCTTTCCATTTAGATTCAAGCAATTGCAATACTTCCTGCGCATCTTGTGTCTTAAATTTAAAAGAAGCAATCCCAGAAGGATTGGGGTCTACATACATCAATACCGCTCCAATATTTTCTTTAAAAGATTCAAAGTGAAAATTTTCAACTACCCCAACGACTGTTTTGACTTCCAAATCTTCCGTATTCAAACCGGTCACATTATTTCCTGAAAATGTGGTGATTTTCTGCCCGATTGGGTCTCCTTCGAAGTTAAAATTATTTAAGGCTGATTCGTTGATTATAACAGCAGAAGAGTCAGAAGGAAACTCCAATGAAAAATCCCTTCCTTGGACCATTTTCATTCCCAAGGTCTTTATATAATCAAAATCGACTTTCCAGTTTTGAATAGAAACCATATTCTCTTGGTCCTGTATATCTCTGCCCATTACCCACCAAGGATTGTCAGATCTGTTTGTCCCTGAAACGGGTAAAAATCCACTTAAGGTTCCCATTTCAATCAGAGAACTTCTCAATATCTCTTGCTTGAAGGTTTGTTTTTGTTCACCTAAAGCATAGAGATCATGGACCATGATAACCTGATCCTTACTGAAACCAAGATTTTTGTTCTGAATAAATCTCATCTGGGAAAATAATACTATAGTACTAAAAATCAATATGATAGAAATAGAAAACTGGAAAACCACCAAGGAACTCCTGACTGTCACGCTTTTCATTCCATTAGAAATGTCTCCTTTCAAAACTTTGACAGGTTTAAAACCGGAAAGAAAAATTGAAGGATAGATACCTGCTATAAACCCGACCAAAATGGAGCCTATTAATAAACTGGCGTAAAAACCAATGGATTCAACAGGTAAAACTAAATTTCTCGCAGCAAGATCATTAAAGAAGGGCAGCAAAAAGGAAGCGATAAAGACCGCCAATACAAAAGAAATTAAACTCATCAAAAATGTTTCGGTCATGAACTGGAAAACCAAATCGGCCCTATCCGATCCCATACTTTTTCGGATTCCCACCTCTTTTGCTCGGCTGGAAGATTTTGCTGTGGCAAGATTCATAAAATTGATACAGGCAATCAATAAGATAAATATTGCAATAGCAACAAACAAATACACATAGGTAATGGAAAAATTGGCCTTAAACTCTCCTAACAAATCACTATGTAAATGAATATCCAACAAAGGTTGCAGGGCATACTCTACCCTATTTCCACTTTCTCTGAATTTTTCTAGGGTAAAATCCTCCCCCATTACCTGCTTGAGTAATGGAGTCAAATGCTTATCCGCCATCGCTGCAATCTTTTGATTCATTTCCTGTTGGTCAGCATTGGGGCGTACCAGTATATAGGTCTGGAAATTATTGCCCAGCCATTGTGGGGATTTTGCTTCGGGGAGTCCTTCTGCTGCCAGTAATACATGGAAATCGAAATGGCTGTTTTCCGGTATATCTTCATATACAGCTGTGACTTTGTAATCAGTGCTATTGTCAAGAACCAGACTTTGTCCTACGGCATTTTCTCCTTTAAAAAACTTATCCGCCATACTCTGACTGATCAACATAGTATTTGGTTCATCCAATGCCCCCCTTTTATTGCCCTGTACTAAAGGAATATCAAACACCTCCAAAAAGTCTTTTCCTGCAAATATCACCTTATTTTCTTTGATATTATCCTCATACCTTTTGATCAAAAAAGAACCCTGATTTCGGAAATGAACTGAAGCCTCTACTTCTGGTATCTCTTCTACCAAAGCCTCTGCCATGGGTGCAGGAGCAAAAGTCATGTTCAAAACATTGCCACCAAAGACAATATCAGATGTCACCCGATAAATCCGCTCCGAATTCAGGAAATGCCTGTCATAACTCAACTCATTCCGGACAAAAAGAGCAATGATCAGACATAAGGCAATACCTAAGGACAAACCCAGAATATTGATGATAGATATACTCTTGGTCTTCCAAAAGTTTCTCATTGCGATTTTAAGGATATTTTTTAGCATGGGGTTGGGGTTTAGTTGGGTTTGAAGGGTTTTGGTATTTGCATAATCCGCCAAAGCGGACAAGATGTACCTTGTACCAAGTACCTTGAGATGGACCTCGGTCCAGTATTATACCTATTGATTTTATTTGACATTTTCTTTCAAGCTTTTTGTTCCACCTCCAAATAATCAAGAAATGATCCTTAGGTCTTGAACAGACCAAATACATGGTACATCGTACTAGGTACTTGGTACTTTGTACTTTGTACATCGTACTTGGTACATAATTTCACTACTCGCTCTTCAAGACCTTAGCTGGATTGGTGTTGGCAACCCCAAGAGAATGAAAACCGACAACAAGTAAGGCTAATAAAAGGACACCAATTCCAACTGCCATAAATAATAAATAAGGCATTTCAATACGATAGGCATATTGCTGAAGCCAGATATTACTCAGATAATATGCGGGATATGCTGCCAAGGCAAAGGATATCAGTACCAGCCAAACATACTGTTTGCTGACCAAAGCGATGATTTCAACAATTCCGGCACCCAACACTTTTCGGATACTGACTTCCTTGGTTCTTTGTGCTATGGTAAAGGAAGACAGGCCAAACAGCCCCAAGATGGAAATAATAATCGCAGCAGCTCCTGCAAAGCCCAAAACACCTTGGATCTTTCGGTCATCTTCATAAAAACCTTCCAGTACCTCATCGATAAAATTAAATCCGGAAGCTTCATATGGAAATACTTCCTCAACAATGGCTTCCAATCGTTGCTTGGCATAGGCAAGGTTCTGCTGCTTAGAAATTTTTGCTGTGAGCAGGTAATAATAGTCAGGTCTGTAGACCAAAACCATGGGCATGATTTCCTCTTTGAGGTTTCGGGCATTGAAATTCTCCACCACACCGATGATTATATTCGGCTCCCCACCAAAGCGAATGGTTTGTCCCAAGACCTCGGAAGGTTCCGGTGATCCCATGGCTTTGAGAAAATTCCTGTTGACTAATATTTCATTGGCCACATGATGTGATTTTCTGCCTGCCAGCATAGGAATTCCATTTACAGACACAAATGCCGAATCCACATTCATCACATGTACATTGAGTTGTTGTTCAAGGGAATCCACCATAACATAAGCATCTGAAGTCCAAATGCTGTTAGATGACACCAAATTATTGCTTAGACTCACTCCTTCCACAAAACGCTCATTTCTGATCCTTTCTGCCAGTAATTCCCTTTTGGACCTTTCTCCCATAAAGGGAAGGTTGGTATAAAGCACAGCTTCTTTTTCAAATCCCAAAGGCTGCGAATGGATATGTTTCAACTGACTGTTCAGCACCATCACCATAATGATGAAAGCAATGGAGGCTGAAAACTGTAAAACACTCAGGTTTTTCCTTAGAAAAACACCCAAGGAAAATCCCCTTTGTGCAATAACCTCCCCTTTTAGGGCCCGTTGCGGCTGATACTTGGAGAGGAAGAAAGCGGGATATAAACCAGAAAGTAAAGTCAACAGTAGAGCATTCATGGCTAAAAAACCAATGCTCAAAACACTTATTCCGGAAAACTTAAAATTGGCAGGAAGGTATTCTTTGAAATAAATTTGAATCAGATCAGATAGAAATACCGCAAAAACAGTAGAAATGAGAACAAAAAGGAAGGTTTCAGTCAGAAACTGAAGCAGCAACTGGCCTCTATCTGAACCTAAAGTCTTTCTGATCCCTACTTCCTTGGCCCTATTGATGGCCAAAGCGGTTTCTAAATTGATAAAATTAAGGCAGGCCAAAAGAAGAATAATGATCCCGATATAGATCAGTCCATTCAACAAAGTTTTTGAAACCGTCGTATCATCATAGTTTTCACTGAAATGGAGCTCGGAAAGTGGTTCACTGATAAACTTTGTTTGACTATCCTCCTCATTAAGATATTTTTTTGCCAACAAGCTAAGGCCTTCATCCAAATCGGAATTACTAGAATTTTTGGAGATTTTTACAAACAACTGGCTGGCAGTATTGAGATTGGACCAACTGTGCAGGCCATACCAATCTTCTTTTTCTTTTTTGGTGATGGTGCTGAAGGAAATAAAGTCGGTAAAGAAAAAATCTGTGTTTTCTGAATAATCCATAATCACACCTTGAACTTGCGCATATATGGAATCAGCAGCATCAACCCAAAGAATTTCTTTTCCCAAGACATCGTCGGCATTGGATCCAGGAAAATATTTTTTGAGGCTGGCTTCAGAAATCACTGCAGAATAGGGCTCAAGCAATGCCCTTTCCGGATTTCCTGAGAGCCATTCTCGTTGGAATATTTCAAAAAATCCAGGATCAGAAAAGGCTACTTTGTTACTTCTTCCAATCACCTTGTTTTGCTCGGGTATGACCACCATTGTCTCATAAAGGGTGTACAATCTTCCTTTATTTTCAATTAAGGATATTTCTTCATCAATCACCTCTCCTAGAGGTCCATTGGTGGCAGAAGATTGAAAGAGATTCCCCGGTTCCCATTCGGTCACGGTATTGATCCTGAAAATCCTTTCACTGTCCGTATGAAACTTATCAAAACTGTAAGCATGCCAGACCACATTAAAAATCAACAAACAGATTGCAATACCCAATGAAAGTCCAAGTATATGAACCAATGAACGGAGCTTGTTCCGCTTGATATTCCTAAGGGCGATGATGAGGTAGTTTTTCAGCATGGCTCAACAAATTATTTCCTAAATTAACTTGACACCTTGAGCTTGCCAATTCCCGTACCATTGAAAATCAGCATTAAATCAAGAAATAGCCACTTTGGCTCCATTAAAAAGATGATTAGGCGAACAAATTTGACCGTCAACGGACGATATTTAATAAATGCTGAAAACATATTATCACAGGATTCAAGGCTATTAAAAGCAAAGTTTGGCTTATCCCTAGGGTTTCTTGGGTAGTTGAATTTCCTCCATTTAGTAATTATTTTTTTAAAGTCATCGATTTTCAAGCGTGAAATATTCTAATAATCTGACTAAAATTATCATCTTAAACAGATTTTCAAAGTAATATTTTCCATATCCCATGTAAAATTTCTATTTTATAATTTACCCTGTGAATAATGAAATTGAAAAAAGGAAATTGGATTACCCTCGGTAAATATATTTCGGGATTGATAGGATTGGTTTTAATACTGATGTTGATTCTACCTCAGTTGTTTAAAGAAAGGATCAATTGGATGGTACAGAATTACCTCAATCAACAAATCACAACCAATCTTTCTTTCAGTGATATTTACCTGACTTTTTTTAAACAATTCCCTTCTTTAACAGTCAGTCTGGACAATATTGAAATAGAAGGTGCAAATGATTTTAAGGAAGTCCCATTTTTATCTGCAGAGGAGCTATCCTTAGTCATCAATGTATTTTCGCTGTTCAAACCGGCCATTGAAATCAAATCCGTTTACTTGGGTACCGCCAATATCAATATATTGAGGGATTTAGACGGCAATAGTAATTTTGAGATTTTTGAAACAGTTGATGATGTTACAGAATCCGAAACTTCAGAAAATAAACTCGCGATAGACATTCAGAAGATCCGTATCACAGACAGCAATTTTTTGTAAAAGGATACAGATTTGGACTTTATATGCCTTGCTGAAAGGATGAACTACCATGGAAATGGTAAATTTTCCGGAAAAATACTTAGCCTAAACAGCGATATTAAAATCACTCATTTTGACATCATTTATGAGGGTCTTGCTGTATATGTAGAAGATTTTCTTTTCTATACTCCCCGTGAAGCTCCAAAGGTGGACAGTCTTGGAAGGGTTCAAGGGGTGGTGATGTTACCACAGAATATCATGTTCCAGCTCAATGCAGATGTCAAAGAAGTGCATTATAATTCTTTACTACTGAAAAATTTAGAGGGTAGCATAAAAGTGGAAAATGCTGCACTTTGGATGGAGAATTCGGGGTTTGACCTAGTAGGTGCAAGATTTGACATGGAAGGAAATTACCAACCTCAATCCCCTTTTCGAGCCAACTTTGAATATGATTTGAAAGGTAGGGGTTTTGATATCCAAAAAGCTTTCAGAGAAATCAAGCTCTTCAGGGAATTGGTTCCTGCTGCATCATATATGGAGGGAGTTGCTTCCTTGGACTATAAGTTGTCAGGAAGCTTTAATGCCAATATGGAGCCGATTCTTCCATCCATAAAAGGTGAAGGAATATTGGGACTTGAGGATGTACGATTAAGGGGTTTTCGGTTGATGAACAGTATCGCCGCAAGAACCGAAAACAATGAACTTCAAGATCCCAATCTAAAGCAGGTTAGCATAAAAAGCAGTATTGCCAATAACCTCATCACCGTTGAAAGGACCAGAATGAGAATTGCCGGATTTCGGCCAAGGTTTGAGGGCCAGGTCAGTTTGGATGGAGATTTAAGTATTGCCTTCCGACTTGGGTTGCCTCCTTTTGGAATTTTTGGAATCCCCATAAAAATCACAGGGAATGCAGCTGATTTCGAAATGGAGATCGGTAAGATAACTGAGGAGGATGAATTGGAGGAAATAGAAGAAGAATTAAAGGAAGAAGATAAAGTAGATGAAGAAAACAACTTTGGTTTGCGGTATTGATCCCATAATTTTCCACTGGGAGTCTTATGATTTTACCATCAGCTGAAACCCCAAATAATGCAAAGGCGAAAAAGAAAACAGCGACTAATACTGTAAATAAAGGATGGTTTATTTCTACCTATTAATCCTCTCACTTAACTAATGTTAATAATGATTTAACTTGCATGAGTTCTAAGCATAGATTAACTTGTAGGTGAAAGTTTAATTCTAAATCAATTTCGTTAAATCCAAAACACTTCAATTGAATTTCAAAAATTACTGACATGAAAAAAGTTGTCCTTTTAGTATTATTGGCGTGTATAGCTGATATAGTTGAAGCGCAATCTTGCGACCATTATTTGTTCCTCCAAGATGGAAAAACTATAGAAATGACGGTATACAATAGAAGAGGTAAAGCCACTGGTGTCAATACCTACACGGTCAATGAGGTTAGGAGTAGCGGAGGAAAGCGAACAGGAAATATTACTATGGTTATGGCAGATAATAAGGGCAGGGAATCAGCTGCTGTCACCACGCAATTCACTTGTGACGGTGGCACCTATACCATTGATATGGCCAGTTTTATTCCTGCTGGCCAATTAGAGCAAATGAAAGATTTGGAGTCTACGGGTGATTTTACACTTAGCTATCCGTCCAGTATGAAACCTGGAGATACCCTTGATGATGGAGAAATGACCATGGAGGCTGTTACCAGTGGCATTAGGGCGGAGATTCAGATGAACATAACCGATAGAAAGGTTGTGGATAAAGAAACAATCACTACCTCTGCCGGAAGCTGGGAATGCATGAAAATCACAAGCAATATGAATATGCGAGTGAGGATGGCTGGAATAGGTATTCCTGTCAATATAGAATCTACAGAGTGGTTTGCACCGGGTGTTGGTATTGTACAGAGTGAAAGCAAGCATGGAAAAACAGCCATTACAGCTATTCGTTAAATAGGGCTTGCTGAAAAAGTCTCAGGTATGCCAGCTTCAAAGCGGGCGAATGAAGATGTATGCTTATACTTCGAATGAGCCCAATGAAGAACCTGTCAAGTCGACAGGCATGGATAGTATGCCTGAGTCTAGCCTGAAAATTTCGAATTTTGAAATTTTCAAGTGCACGCCAATCAAACCAGATCATTTAATAAGTTTGCGTCTGCTTTAAAAGACAAGGCTTAATAAATGGGGTATTCATCAAAATTTAAAAAAATTATTCTCCAATTGGCGTTTTTCAGCACGCCCTAAATAATAGTTGAAAACAAAAAGGTAGTTAAATAAAATACTGTTGTATTGAATTTGAAATTCTTTGTTATTTAAGATCGCTTTTGCTTGGGTATTTCAACTATTCTTCAATTGGAAATCGGCTTTAAACTTTACTATTTATTGCTTATCTTCTTATTGTGATTCCCCTCTCTCATTCGCTTCTTAGCCCCTTCACAGTATTCTTGTAGGCTGCCATCAAGGACTGTAAACCTACCATCAAAAAAGTGACCAATAGCGCCCCAAATACCACTGCAGCCATTGATATAGGCGTTGGCTCTGAACGGTAAGCAAAATTCTGCAGCCATTCCTTGCCGAAGTACCATGCCGCAGGAGCTGCCAAAACTGATGCAATCATCACCAACAACATAAATTCCTTGGAAAGAGAATAGACTATTTGGGGAACCCCAGCCCCCAATACTCTTCTAATACTCATTTCCTTGGCCCTGGATGCTATCATAAAGGAAACCAATCCCAGCAATCCAATCAGAGAAATAAGCAGTGTAAGCCCAGCAAAAAGCCTGAACATTTTAGCCATGCGGACTTCTGCCTGATACAACCTTTCAAAGTCCTCATTCAGGAAAAAGTATTTCAAGTCAATTCCAGCAAAATCAGTGATCCATTTTTGATTCAGGTTATCTAAAATGGCTGTGGTTTGACTCGGCTCAAAACGAACGGACAACCAATAAGAGTAATCAGGCGCCCAATCCATGGCAATCCCATGGATGGACTGCTGTAGTCCCAGTTGGTGATAATTCCGCACGACTCCTATGACTGTTCCCTGTGGAGTGGTGGAAGGTGAAACGATTTTCTGACCCAAAGCTTCTTCAGGACTCTCCCATCCAAACTGTCTGACTGCCCTTTCGTTCAACACAAGGCCTTCGATACGGTCCGTTTCTCTTTCTGGATCGAAAAATCTTCCTGCCACCAAGTCTAAGTTAAGGGTATTCAGGTAATCTTCGTCTACAGCCAAGTATTCTACCGAAACAGGGTTTTCAGCTTCTCTACCATCAGGATAGGCAATCTGCCCTATCCATCCCGGTCTGCCGGGAATGCCATTGCTATAAGTCACACTTTGGATACCGGAAATATTTCCAAGTTCATTCTTAAGGCTTTCAATTCGGTTTTTTTGGAGCTTTGATGCATTGATTACCAAAATTTCATCCTTCGCAAAGCCCAGTTCTTTCTGCTGCATAAAGTCCAGCTGATTAAGTACCACCAAGGTACCCAAAGCAAGTGAAACAGAAATAAAGAACTGAAATATTACCAAAGCCTTTCTAAGGTTAAGACCTGCACCGCCCGGGTTGAATTTGCCTTTCAGGATCTTGACAGGCTGAAGACCGGAAAGGTACAATGATGGATAATATCCTGCAAAAAGACTGATCAAAATAAGCAAAGCCAATATTCCCAAAATAATTTCAGGCTTCCATAGACTGTCCAATATGTAAGTTTTATTGACTAATTCATTAAAAAGAGGCATCATCATACTGGCTAGGAATACGGCAATCAAAAGCCCCAAAAGTGTCAATACAAAAGCTTCTGTCATAAACTGTATAATCAGGGCCATCCTGGTCGAACCCACCACTTTTCTCAATCCAACCTCCTTGAAGCGATCTACAGATCGTGCGGTAGAAAGGTTGATAAAATTGATACAGGCCAGTAGAATGGTGAAAAGACAAATACCTAAAACCATATAGACACGATCAATACTTCCCAGTGTTCCAAGTGCATTGCCTGCCTCTGAACGCAAATAAATATCCTTCATGGGTTCAAATTTCAAAAAAGCTTCAGCTCCCCATGAACGCATCATATCGCCAACATGATCCATATAGACAGACTTAGCTTTTACCTTGAAGGCCTCAGCGTCAGTTCCTTCACGAAGCATGAGGTAGTTGGTCATATTGATATTTCCCCATCCAGTCATGTAATCTTCTAATTCTATAAGCCTTTCGAAGGTGGATTGGGAAAGGAGTACTTCAAATTGAATATGAGAGTTTTCAGGGGCATCTTTGACGACTGCGCCTACTTTAACTGCCATGGTATCTGCCAAGAAAAACTCTTTTCCCAAGCCGTCCTGCCCTTTAAATATCCGCCTTTCCATATTTTCAGTGATGACGGCCTGATAAGGCTGTGATAAAGCTGATGATGGGGATCCCTTAATTTGTTCAAATGAAAAAACATCAAAAAAAGACTCAGTAACATAGGCCATTCTGGGGCTGATTGTTTCCTCCCCTGTCTTGACATCTAATCTGGGCCATGTAATGGTATAGACAACATTTTCCACTTCCGGAAAATCTGACTCAAGGATTTTTCCCACCGGCCATCCATTGGTGCTATTATAACTCTCATCTCCTGATTTGGCATCTTTAAATACCGTATTTACCCGGTAAATCCTGTCTCCATTTTGATGAAATTTGTCATAGGAAAATTCATCCAATGCATAGACCAACATAAAAATCCCACCTGTCAGCCCCAAGGCCAGGCTGAGGATATTGATCACCGAAAAAGCCTTTCGCTTTATCAAATTTCTAAATGCGATTTTGAAATAGTTTTTTAACATGGTGTGTTAGGGTAAGACTTTCTTTGCTTTACTTATTATAGATTGAAAATATTCATAATTGGCTGCTTAGATGTTCCGAATTCTTTATTCAGAATCCCGAAATTTCTGTCCGAATACTTCCGAAATTCACCTTTTTACTTCCGAACTTTTTTGTCTCTTGCTTCTCGCCTCTAATTTCTCGCTTCCCTAAAAACCTTCGAGGTTCTTGAAACCTCAAAGGACGCTCCCTACTCCACCTTAAATGCATCCACCGGGTTGATCATCGCTGCACGCATAGATTGGCTGCTTACGGTCAAAGCTGCAATAAATGCCGCTATAAATCCTGCCAACACAAAAACCAACCAAGATATGGATATGCTATATGCAAAGCTATCTAACCAAGAATTCATGCCATACCAAGCGATAGGCACGGCAATTAAGAAGCCGAAAAGTACCAATTTGAGAAAATCCTTTCCTAAAAGCAGGACAATATTGCTGATACTGGCCCCCATGACTTTTCTGACGCCAATTTCCTTTGTGCGCTGCTCGGTAGCATAAGCAGAAAGACCAAATAAACCCAAAACAGAAATCAGAATGGCCAAACCTGCGAAAAACCCGAAAACCGTGCCTACCTTTTCCTCTGCCTCATACTGCTGCTCAAATCTGTCTTCAATGGTGAAAAAATTGAAAGGAAAATCGGGTTTTAAGGCAATCCATTCCTCTCTCAAATAGGCAATGGCCTCTTCTTCAAAACCTTGCTTTAGTCTCAATGCAACCGAATTGAACCGCGTATCCGGAATCATAAATACCATGGGACTGATAGGTTGGTGAAGGGATTCAAAATGAAAATCTTTGACAACTCCAATGACAAAGCCTCTACGAGGACCATAATGAAGGGCTTTTCCCAAGGCCTCCTCAACAGAAGCCCATCCTATAGCCCTAACAGCGGATTCATTTAGCAAAAAGGCCTGGGTGCTGTCAGAAGCCAGTTGAAAATCAAAGTCTCTGCCTGCCGCCATTTCAATACCGAAAGTTTCCATAAAAGTATGGCTGACATGGATGTCTGCTAATCGGATATCCATCGAAGTAAGTCCACCATTGACTTCTGCCTTGGTCTCCATGGCATCCAATAACCTTCCGGATGGTACTCTTGAACCCAAAGCCACAGCTTCAATACCAGGATGTTGCAAATATCTCAGCCTAAGATTTTCATAGTTATTTACCAACTCTTCATAAGCGGGCAATACGATAACCCTTTCTTTTTCAAAGCCCAGCTCTTTATTTTTCATATAATTGAGCTGGTGAATGACTACGAAAACAGCTACTATGAGAACAATAGAAATGGCAAATTGTCCAATTACCAAGGCAGAACGGAATTTTTCATGAATAGAACCGATTTTATACGTGCCTTTCAATACTTTGACAGGCTGGAATCCGGAAAGAAAAAATGAAGGATAACTTCCGGCAATCGCTCCCACAAATACCACTAAAAACAATAAACCTAAGAGGTACTCTGGGTGCTCCAATACATTCATATTCAGCTCCTTTCCAGTGAAATTGCCAAACACGGGCAAGACCAACCAAGCCAACAACAGGGCGAAAAAAGCTGCCATCAATGTCATCAAAATGGTCTCGCTCATGAATTGTCCTACAAGCAAATGCTTTTCAGCTCCCAAAACTTTTCTCAAACCTACTTCCAAAGCCCTTTTTGCGGATCTTGCGGTAGCCAGGTTCATGAAATTCACACAGGCTATTAGCAATATAAAAATAGCAATGGCTGTATAGATATAGACATATTCTATGCTGCTATTGGGCTCCAATTCTGAGTCCAAATTGGAATGTAAATGGATGTCTGTAATAAGCCAAGGATGAAGGGACGTCCAGGTAGCTGGCTGTGAACCATCCGTTCCAACCTGAATATGCCGATTGAGAAAATCCGGAATCTGTCTTTCAATATTGGCTATTTCTGCTCCTTCCTTGAGTAGCATATAGGTCCCAAAATTATTCGATCCGAAGTTTTTCATCATTTGTTCATAACCACCATAGAAATCAGTCACCAATTCCATGGAGGCCAAAAAGTCAGCTTTAAAATGAGAATTATCGGGGATGTCCTCCATCACTGCCCTGACCTGCATATTGGCTGAAACCTGACCGATTTTCATTTCCAATACCCTCCCCATAGGATCTGTATTACCAAAATATTTCCTGGCCATACTTTCGGATATGACCATACCATCTGGAAAATTCAAAGCAACTTCAGGATCTCCATCCACTATTTTCCACGAAAAAATATGGAAAATTCCAGGGTCAGTAAAATAGAACCGGTCTTCTTCGAAGATATTGTCATCGTCTTTCAGGACAAGATTGGTATTCATCACCCTTACCACCTCTTCTACATCTTGTTGAAAATCTGATTTCAACAATGGGCCAAAAGGAGGTGCCAAGTGACCAAGGTGCAGGTTGACTTCGCCATTTTGGTTGAAAAATGAGCGAGACATCCGGTAAATCCGCTCAGACTTCTCATGATACTTATCATAACTCAACTCATGTTGCACAAAAAGAAATATCAATATACTGGCTGCCATCCCTACAGAGAGCCCCAGAATATTGATAAACATGTAAGCTGGGTTCTTTTTTAGGTTTCTGATAAATATTTTCAAGTAGTTAGATAGCATGGCAATTTCTTTTTGATTTTAATCTATAGGGTGTTTTGAAATATGACAAGGGTCTCATTCAACTTAACCCTTATTTGGTCTTTGTTTTACTTTACATTTTTTATTTTCTATGTCTTTATTCTCGTGCTTTATACCTTATGTCTCTCCCCCTACCCTTCATTCTTCCTTCAAGTTCTTTATGGGATTCTGTATAAACACCATCGCAGTCCGATAGCCAATAGTCAGCAGGGCAATCAAGCTTACCAAGCCTATAGAAAGCAAATAAACCAATGGGGATACTGTTGATTTATAGGCAAAACCTGAGAGCCATTCTTGGCTAAACCAAAGACCAAAACCTATGGAAAGAAATGCAGATAGACTTAAAAGGACAAAGAAATCCGCCGAGAGCACTTTTAACACATCCCCGGATCCGGCACCCAATACTTTTCGGATACTGATTTCCTTGCTTCTCCTTAGGGCTACATAGGAAACCAGGCCAAAGAGCCCCATGCAGGCTATGAAGATGGCAATACCGGAAAAAAGCTGAAAGATTCGAGATATATTTTGCTCTGTTTGGTACATGTTGGCATATTCCTCATCTAGAAAACGATAAGTAAAAGGCCGGTCAGGATAAACACCTTTCCAAACCTGTTCCAATTGTGCCATCGTTTCTCTTGGATTTCCTTTGGGTAGTTTGGCCAATATCCAAGAAGCTTCCTGAGGTTGCTTAAAAATGATCAATGGCCCTACCTGATGGTGCAGGGAACTGAAGTAAAAGTCCTGTACTACCCCTTTAACATTGGATAACACCCCATTAAAGTTAACTTTCCTGCCAATGCTTTCTTCAACCGTCCACCCCAATTCCTTGAGGGTTGCTTCATTTAAAATCACATTCAATTCCCCATCGCCCTCATAGGCTGCAGTATGGTGGACATCATTTTCTGAAAAACCAGTTCCTGCAAGCAAATTCAAATTCAGGGTTTGAACAATATCAGAGTCAACCGCAAACCCGGTGATCATCAGATCCTTGTCATTGTCCCCTCCTGGTGATAAAGAATAACCGGATCGGATAAAAATCGGCAGGGCGTTGCTCAAACTCATAGATTGTGCTGTTCCGGTTCTTTCAAGTTCACTTTTGAAGGCAGGAAGTTTTTCGCCCATATTATAATGGTATTTCAAGGCTACCACATGCTCACGCTCATATCCAAGATTGATTTCCTGCATGAAATCAAGCTGGTTTTTTACAATAAATGTTGCCAGCAGTAAACTGATGGAAACAAAAAACTGAAACACCACCAGGCTTCTTCTAAGCCAGGCACCAGAAGAAAGGTTGCTGATTTTTTTACCCAAAGCTTTTAAAGGTTCCATTCCTGAAAGAATCAAAGCAGGATAAAAACCTGAGGAAAAACCAATCAATAGAACCAGCAAGAAGAGCATCAAAATTCCCAGAGGACTGATCAACAAATCAAAAATTAATGGGACTCCGGAAAATCCCTCAAAAAAACCTTTCAACAAAAAAAGAATGACTAAGCTGAAGACCAAGCCACCGAAAGACAAAATCATTGATTCAGAGATAAATTGTCCAAAAAGTTGCAGTCTATCTGCTCCCAATACCTTTCTAAGGCCGACTTCTTTGTTTCTCTCTGTAGCCTCGGCAGTTGCCAAATTCACATAATTGATGATTCCAATAAATATCAAAAGGATTGCGACCGATCCAAAGATGTAAAGATTTTTGATATCCATGGCAGGTTTGATGTCTTTTAATTGACTATAGCCCAGATGAATAGAAGTCAAGGGTTGAAACATCACTTTTACTTCAAATCCATAGCTCCTCATCTCCTCGCCAAAATATTTCTCGACCATTTGATCAAGCTTCTGGGTAAATACTTCAGGATCCGCAAAAGGGCTCAGTCGAGCATAAGAATAATAGTTGGCAGGACTCCATTGGGGGTTTTTGCCATGTCTTGTGGTGATGAATGAGGCAAGCAAATCAAAATTAAGGTGGCTATTGCTTGGAAAGTCAGCTACGATTCCTGTAATCAGGAAATCGGCTCCATCGATTTTGATGGTTTGTCCGACTGCCTCAAATGGTCTTTGAAAATACCTTGCTGCAGTAGAGGAGGTCAGTACCACCTGATTGGGTTCAGCCAGCAATTTCCCCTCTCCTCCGGCTAAAAGTTTTAAATCAAAAATCTCAAAAAAGTTCTCATCAACAAAAGCAAAATTATCCTCTTCCTGATTTCCTACTCCAGCGTCCACCAAAACAGAGGAATAGGTAAATACCAAGGTTCCCAACTCCACTTCCTCTATTTCTTCCATGACAGTAGGAACCAGAGCAGATGGTGTCATGGAAACCACCTGTTCTTCACCACCCATAGAAAAGCGTTGTACAAACCTGACCACCCGATCAGCATCTTTGTACATACTGTCATAAGTAGCCTCATGATGAATAAAAAGTGCAATGGCCAAAAAGCTTACAATCGCAACAGTAAGCCCTAGGATATTAATGCCCGCATAAAGCCTTCGCTTCATCAGGTTTCTGAATGAAACTTTGAAATAATTCTTCCACATTTTATGACATGATTCCTGAGACAAAAGATACAAGATTGGGATACCTCCCAAGTTCATCCTTTGTTTACACTTTAATCATGCCACTACAAAATGCCCTGAAAAGAGCTAAATATGGGTTATTTAAAATAAAACTGCCCGAATAGACGGACAGTTTTGACCGTCAACGGACAAAAATGGAAGAAGATTTCACTGCCATTCCTTTTTTCTCTGAATGATATGGGAGGTTTAAACTACTCCTGTCCTGAAACGATATTATGCTTGGTCTTATATGCATGAATTTTCTCAAGATATTCTTCCATTAAATCCATTACTTGAACATACTTGATTTCAAAGTCATTCATTTCGTCGGATACTTTATTGGAATCAATAGCTGCGGAGGGATTTTGAAGTGGATTGTTATAATTTTTCAAAACAGCCTCCATACCTTCCTTAATTCCGGTAACCAAAGCGTGCAGCACTCTTTCATCTTCATTTTTCGGGGTGATTTTAACAAAATATTCAAAATCCTCACGAAAAGCTTGACTATCAAAATTTAAGCGTTGAAAAGAACCCCTATTTAATTCTCCATTTTGGTGAAATTCATTACTCAAGGCTATTTGCTTCATGTAATGAAACTGAACAAGCGAATTATTATTGATAATCGCACAAGCATTG
>NZ_SLAP01000161.1 GCF_007126775.1 Cecembia sp.
ACCTTGAAGCTTCGGGAAACCCTCCTCTTACTTCAGTCCACGATTTGGCTTTTTCGCAAGACTTCTTTCTTCTAATAGACAGAAGACAGGGTCTATTAAAATTTGACAACAAGGGTAGTTTTTTAGGGAAAATCGGGGAGAATGGAGAGGGGCCAGATGAATATACTATGCCCTATGCGATTCACTTAGATGAAAAGGAAAATATTGTGCTTGTGGCGGATTGGCAAAAAATGACCGTGATTTCCTATTCCCTCGAAGGAAAATTTGAATCAACAAGCAATAAACTGCCGGGGCATCCTATCTCCTTCTATAAAGATAATGATACCCTTCTGGTTGTTCAGGAGACGCTAAATGGCACCAGAGAAAAACCCCGTCAGGTGTTGATAAGCTCAATAGAACCCAAAACCCTTGAAGTTAAAAACTGGGAAAGGTCGCTTTACGGTTATCATTCAAATTACACAATTATCCATCCAATCCCCAGGATATTAAGTCGGGTTAACAACGCAACCTTGTTCTATATGCCAATCATTCGAGAAGAGATGTCATCGCATAGAGACAGGGATACAATTTTTAGAAAACAGGAGGGTCGATTGACCCCAGAATACCTACTTCATTTCATTGGATTTGACAACACACTTCAATTGGGAATAAGCCAAGTGGTGATGTCCGATAAATATGCGTTTTTACATGTCGTATATGACCATCGTTCCTATTTTATATTAATTGATTTGGAAAACAACCGTCCCCTGATTCATTTAAGGCAATTATTTGATCAGGAGATGACAGATGAAATGATTCCAAAGCCATTGAATGGAGACCTGTTTTACTCCATTTTACGGGACCAGGAAAATACCACAGAAATAAATCCACAAATCATAATTTATCGCATGCCATCTATAGAAAATTGAATTTGAAGCGATAGATCTACGAAACCATGCCTACAAATAAAATAAATATTCCATTCCCTTTTTTCCTAAGTCTCCTTTACTGGTAATTTATCGGATAACCATATCTAGTTACAAAAAAAGGAATCTATATGGTGAATACCAGCCCTCAAAGGGTCACGCCATTTTAATGATATTCGACACCTTTCGGGGTCGGAGGGCTCATATATCCGAATTTCTTCTATAGATATGTTATCCCTTCGGGATAATTTTAGCCTGATTTAAATAATCTGATTAATAGGGATTTCCGATTTCCCGACCCTGAAAGGGTCATATATTTGTAGAATCAACATTTCAGCTTGGAGTATTTGACCCAGAATGGGTCATATTTTATTGGCGTGTACGTAAAAAATATTTCGTCGAAGGCTTTTTCAACTTATTTCGAATAGCATATTTAAAGACAAAAGACCAGATAGTTCTTCCAAAGTGAATCGAGTCTAACCTCCTACCTAAAGCTAGGCAAGCTCGCTTCTCTTCTCTCGTTTCTAAAAAAAAAGCCAACTCTTCGGAAAAACGAGTCTTGGTTCTTGCCTCTAACAGTCTAAAAAAAGTGGAACTTGAGGGATTCGAACCCACGACCTCTGCCCTGTCAAGGCAGCGCTCTAAACCAACTGAGCTAAAGTTCCTAATTAAGACGCTAAATAAGTCAAAGAAGGGAACATTTACAAGAAGGCTTTCATTTTCCGATTAACTGCTAAGAAATTGTACCCAAAGTAAATTCACGCCTCTTGCTAAAATTCCTATCGCTTTTTCAGCGCTTGTTCCTAAATTCAAAGAAAAAACCGCACAACCATGAAACTTAACAGAAGATCATTTGTCAAATGGGCATCCCTTTCTCCGGCAATTGCATTGCCCATGATTTCTTGTGCCACTACTGAAAATGAGGTAGAAGGCAAGCAAATAGATGGAGTAAAGCCTCTCCAACTCAATGTTCAGCCGATTTCTCGTGAAGAGCGCTTATCGAGAATTGCCAAGGCTCAGCAATTGATGCAGGACCAAAAGATCGATGCGCTCTTCCTGGAACCGGGTACCAGTATGAAGTATTTTCTGGATTTTGATTTTTTCCTTTCGGAAAGAATGGTAGCAGCCGTCATTCCCGCCAAAGGGGATATTTCCTATATCTGTCCACAATTTGAGCAGGATAAGGTGGAGGAATTGGTAAAGTTTGGAAATAAAGTGCTGACATGGGATGAACATGAAAGTCCTTATGCACTTACAGCGCAATTGCTCAGGGATTTGGGAACGCCCAATCAGAAAGTAGCCATTGAAGAGCGGTGCCGCTTCTTCCTGTATGACGGGATCAAAAATGAAACTGCACGGATCAATTTTATCAATGGCGATGGGGTAACCGCTGGTTGCCGTATGTATAAATCTCCAGCCGAAATCGCCCTCATGCAAGCAGCCAATACGGCTACTTTGGAAGCGTATAAGATTCTCTTTGACGCATTAGAAGAAGGAATTAACCAGTACGACTTTAGGGATATCGCATCCGAAGCGCACCGAAAGTTAGGCTTCAGCGGTTCGATTGGTGCCAATTTTGGGGAGTGGTCAGCCTTTCCCCATGGAAGCAGCAAAACGCAGGTATTAAAACCCGGAGATATAGTTTTGGCTGATGGAGGCTGCACAGTAGAAGGCTATAAGTCAGATATCAGTAGGACAATTGTTTTTGGGGAGCACACTGAAAGGCATAAAGAAGTTTGGGATGTAGTGAAAGAAGCACAGACAGCAGCTTTTGAATTGGCCAAACAACCTGGTACTACCTGTGAACAAATGGATGCAGCTGCCAGGTCCCTGATAGACCAAGCTGGCTTTGGACCGGACTATAAATACTTCTCTCACCGCCTGGGGCATGGTATAGGTATGGATGGGCACGAGTGGACCAATTTGGTGAGGGGCAATGATACTCCCTTGCAGACGGGGATGTGTTTCAGTAACGAACCGGGCATTTACATTGTGGGTGAGTTTGGCGTGCGCTTAGAGGATTGCTTTTACATGACCGAGAATGGGCCTCAATATTTTACCCAGCCCAGCCCGGGCATTGATCAGCCATTTGCCTAGAAAGGCTCAAGGGATTTTGCCACAAGGACGCAAAGGCACAAAGAGATGGCGAAGTAAAAACTTAGTGTCTTGGTGTCTTTGTGTTATTTCCATATCCATGAATTCATGTATTTTTTTGCTTTACCTGTTTTCAGATATTTAAATAGGAATGTTTTTTCCTTACTTGTAATCCAAGTAAAAAGCATTTCATATGGAAACATTTAAACTTCAAACTATGACATTGATTAACAATGTGGTATTTTTATTATTTGTTGGTGCTCTGATTGATACAGCCGGCGATTTATTGATGAAAAAGTGGGTAGAAACTCAATCTTGGCAGTTTTTTATTGTGGGTATGGTTTTTTATCTAGTGGGATTAAGTTGTTTGGCTTTCAGCTTTAATTTTAAAAATATAGCCGTCGCTTCTATTATATTTGTTCTTCTAAACATTGTTTTACTTTCTTTGGCAGGTTGGATTTTCTATGGGGAAACCCTCAAAACGAAAGAATTTTTCGGAATTTTATTAGGCTTGATGGCTGTATTTCTTATAGAAAGCTGATCAAAATATCCAGTTGTATCCTATACCGGCAGTTACTCCAATGATGATGATCACCGGAGAACTTAATTTAGTGAATTGCAGGAGAAGGTAAGTGCCGAAGATGGCCAGGATATTGAAAAGGTTAGCGTCGAGCGGTTCAAAAAGCAGGTAAGCAGCTGCAATCAACATCCCGCAACTCACGGCATTGATGCCTTCCAAAGCTGCCCTTACGGGTCTATATTTCTTGAGTTGGTCCCAAAAGCGAATCACAAAGAATATCAAAAAAGTACCGGGAAGGAAGATGCCTGCCGCAGCTATAAAGCCTCCGGTCAACAAGCCCGGAATTCCATATTCCCGCATGGAAAGTGCACCCACATAGGAACTGATACTAAAGGTGGGCCCAGGGATTCCCTGGGAAATGCCATAGCCTGTAAGGAATTCCTGGGAACTGAGGAATTGCTTGAATTCCACAAATTCGGTATAAAGGTAAGGTACCAAAACCTGACCTCCTCCAAATATCAGGGAACCGTTTCTGTAGAAATTCTCAAAAAGTAGGATGGATTGATTTTTGGTGATGGCACCCAGGACAGCTGCTCCTGCCAAAACTCCTCCCCATAAAAAAAAATTAGCCCAGGATATTACCAACTTTTTATCCCCCTCTTCCTTGGGTTGGTCCCTAAACTTCAAAGAAGTACTGATCCCGCCTACAACCAAAAGCAAGGGGAATACATATGGGGAATTGTAAAAGAATGAAACGAAAGCAGAAAACATCATCAGCACAGTAGCTTCTGAGGTTTTGACCATTTTGAAGATCGTTTTTTGGGCGGCATAGATGATAAAACCTATGGCCATTGGTTGTATGAATTTGGCAAAATTAAGTGCTCCTGGGGTGTTTTCCTGCAAGTAATCAATCAGAAAGGCTGCCGCTATCATGATGATAGTGGCCGGTAAAATCCAGACAAAAAGTGAAAGATAAGCTAAATTTGGACCTCCAATGCGGTAACCGATGGCGGAAATGGTCTGTGTGGAGGTTGGGCCCGGAAGAATCTGACAAAGTGCATGCAATTCCCAAAGTTCCTCCTCTTTGATGAAACCCCGCTTTCTCACCATGAGGTCGAGTACCATGGAGAGAAAGACTTGGGGGCCACCAAATGCAGTGACAGAAAGTAGTAAAACGTCCTTTAGGTAGATGTAATATCGTACTTTCTGAACTGACACCTTTTATTTTTTAAGTCCCAATTCTCTGAGACGCTCTTCGAGAAATTCCCCAGCTGTCGCATCTTCAAACTGCTTGGGATTGTTTTCATCAATGCAGCTTTCAAGGCAAGTGAGATCCATTTCTGAGCGTGGGTGCATAAAGAATGGTATAGAATACCTACTGGTATGCATCATTTCACGTGGTGGGTTCACTACTCGGTGAATGGTGGATTTCAGCTTTTTATTGGTGAGTCTTTCCAACATATCACCTACATTCACGACCAACTGATCCGGGAGGGCGGTAATAGGAATCCACTTCCCATCTCTTCTCAATACTTGTAATCCATCGGCTGAAGCCCCCATCAATAGTGTAATCAGGTTGATGTCTCCGTGCTCTGCGGCGCGTACAGCATCTGCCGGTACCGCCTCCGGATTTTCAATGGGGAAGTAATGAATTTGTCTCAAGATAGAATTGCCATAGGCCACTTTATCTTCAAAGTAATTTTCCTCCAAACCCAAGTTTAGGGCAATGGCGCGCAGCATGTTTTTACCTGCATTTTCGAGGGTTTTGTAAATTTCCAAAGCCACGGCTTTGAATTCAGGTAATTCTTCTGGCCAAATATTGGCGGGATATTCCGCTTTGATAGGGTCTGTGTCCGGAATAGCAGCTAAGTCCTGTCCTACATGATAGAATTCTTTCAGGTCACCTGTATTTCGTCCTTTTGCATGTTCTTTTCCCTTCCCAGTATAGCCTCTTTGGAAGCCTATTTCTGGTTTTTCGTATTTGGTTTTGGTTTTATCAGAAAGGGAAAAAAATTCCTTGATCACTGCATAGAGTCTGTCCTGTAATTCCTGATTTAAACCATGATTTTTGATGGCAACAAAGCCAATGTTTTGGTATGCATCGCCTAACTTTTTTACAAAAGCAGCTTTTTTTTCTGCATTTCCAGAGGTGAAATCAGCCAGATCCAGAGATGGGATTTCATCATATAAAATATCAGTCATATTTGGTAAATATTTATACCGAAAGGTAAGCCATTTTCATGAAATTTTAAATAAATTGGATGATTAGCCCATATAAGCATGAAGAAAAGCATTATGTTAACCTGTTCAATAATTGTTTTTTTGGTGATAAGCTGTGGTCCCGGCCGAGAAAAACAGGGAGAATTGGTTATACACGCTGAGATAATGGATAGTCTTGCTGAGGCAGGACCTCAGATAAGATTCTATTATTACGAAGAAAAAAGTGAATATCCAGACGCCATTTTGGAGATGTACAGCCCTTTGGATAACCAGAAATTTAAGCCAGGTAAGGTTCCATTTGAATTTAATATCAAAAACTACCCCTTTGATGCGGGTTTAAGGGGATTTCAATTGAAAATGATTTTAAACGGAGGAGATCCTGTGGGCTATAATTCTCCGATGTTCCAAAGAGAATTAAAAGAGGGTACCTACAGGGCAGTCGCTTATTTGGTAGATGAAGAAGGCCTAAGCCTTAAGGAGTTTGGCAATTATGTAGATCGGGATTTTATGGTTGGAGAAACCCGTGCTTTTCCTTATCAGGCCGAACCCTATTTGGCGGTAAATTTGCCTTACAATGGGCAGCAATTAGGTATAGGTGAAGAACTTATGGTCGATTTCCTGGTTTTGGGAGGTGATTTAAAACAGGACAAGCTCAGTGTTATCCTTGAATTGAATGAAGCGAGATATGAAATGGATAAAATGAGTCCGGTAAGGATCGCTGACCTTCCCTCAGGCGAATACAGTCTCCGTCTCCGATTGGTCAAGCAGGACGGGAAAGAACTTGATGGCCCTTTTTCGTCTATGAAGAGAACAATTTTTATTGAATGATCATTTTCTGATTTCCATACGGACAGCGATAATTAGTGCGGATAATATAGTCAGACCCGCAATGGTCAAAATAGAAGCTTCAATCCCCAAAGCATCAGCTATTAATCCTGTCAAAATTGCGCCAATGGCATATCCGAGATCACGCCATAGCCTAAAAACACCAATGCTGTTGGCCCGGTCTTTAGGGTGGGTATTGTCCGCCACCGTCGCCAAAAACGTAGGGTAAACCATGGCAGTCCCCCAACCTAAAACGGCAGAAAGGCTCACATAATGGGTCATACTTTCAGCAAAATAGAACAGCCCCAATGCCACTCCTTGAAGCATCATACCAATGAATAAAAGGTATTTTTTATTGAAAATATCAGCCATTTTTCCTGTAAATAGCTGGCCTATTCCCCAGATCGCAGGATAAATTGCGGTGACGATTCCGATCTGTTCCAGATTAAAGCCTTTTCCTGCTAAAAGTATAGGGAATATGCCCCAGGCCATACCATCGTTAAGGTTGTTGACTAGCCCTGCCTGGGTCACTGAACCTAAGTTTTTGTGCTTCCAGGTAGTCTGCCAGAAGATATTAGAAAGCCTAGGAACATGAGAAAAAGTATTTTCTGCAGCTACATGTTTCCGGGTATCTTTGATTAGGAAAACAGAACCCAACAAGCCACCGATAGCCAATGCTATTCCAAGGATGAAAGGATAAGGTCTGAGTCCAAATTCTGCGGCTATAAAACCCGTAAGAAAGGCCACAGCCGCTACGGCAAGGTAACCGGCAAACTCATTCAGTCCCATGGCAAAACCACGGTTTTTTTCTCCTACCAGGTCGATCTTCATTACCACGGTACTGCTCCATGCCAAACCTTGGTTGATACCCAAAAGCACATTGGCAGCGATGATCCAGTTCCAACTGGGGGCATACATCAGAATAAATGGAACGGGAAGTCCAAAGATCCAGCCTATGATCAACAGGTTTTTTCGGCCAATTTTATTGGCAAATACTCCCGCGAAGTAATTGGTTATGGCTTTTACAATGCCAAAGACGATGATAAAGGAAAGAATGGCGGTTTTGGCGGCGATGGCAAATTCCACTTCGGCAATTTGGGGCAGAATACTTCGCTCCAATCCTACCATCCCTCCCACAAATGCGTTGATAATGACCAAAAGGGTAAACTGTTGCCAGTTTTC
>NZ_SLAP01000244.1 GCF_007126775.1 Cecembia sp.
ATTATCCCCGCTCCAGCGAACAGGACTGCAAAGGTAAGAAAGGTTTTTGATTTGACAAGGTGATTTTGAAAATATTTTCTTTTATTTCAACCTTGATTTTTTGTTTTTCCCCTTTTGGGATTGCAAAATTGGGAAGCTTTTTTCACTTCACAAAGAAGCTTGAAAAAATAATTTTAAAATATGCCAAAAATCACTGAACATCAGGCTTAAAAAATATGGATTACCATTTGAAATGGTAATCCATATTTCATTTTAATCTAATTAGGTTTGATGACTAAGTTTCTCCAATACACCTTGATTCCTCCTCCGTCATGGATCTGTAAGAGTATACCTCCTTCTCCCTGTCCGATTTTTTCATCTGAAAAATCCACCATCTCTACACCGTTCAGAAAAGACTGTACCCTGTCCCCCTTTGCAATGATCTTCATATGGTTCCAATCACCATACTTCAAAGCCTTGTCTTTTTCCGGGTCTGGTTTAATCAACCAGCCTCTTCCATAAGATTCGTAAATCCCTCCTGTATCATGGCCGGGAGGGGCTACCTCCACTTGCCAACCCGAAACCTTTGTGCCATCCACAGTGGAACGGATAAACACCCCACTATTGCCATCCGCCTCTTGCTTGAACTCCACATTCAATTCAAAATCTTTGAAATTTTGTTCCGTTCCCAAATAACCATACTCCTTGTCAGGGCCACTTTCAGAAACCAATAGGCCATCTTCTACATACCATTTTTCAGTGCCATAGACAATCCATCCAGAAAGGTCTTTGCCGTTGAACAATTCAATTTCATTGCTTTGCTGACAAGAAGACAAAGAAACTGCCACGTAAAGCATGGCGCTTATAAGCATTGTTTTTTTCATAGGGGTCTTATTTTTATGTTTTTAAACCAAGCTTCACTTCCATGATCCTGAAGTGAAATCAATCCTCTTCTAAATTTGGCATAATCTGGAAAATCATCCCACTTTCCGCTATTCCTCCTTGCTTCCCAATCCTCTGAATAAGGGACAAACTCTAAAGTTTTTTTGCCATTCAACCAATAACTGGCTTTATCCCTACTGAAAATTATCTTTGAGATATTCCATTCCCCTGCTGGCTTTACAACCCCTTCCACATCTCCTGGATACATGCCATAATCAGAGGCAATGGACTGCCAATCTTCCAAAGGCTCCGCAAAACCGAGCTGATCAATCAACTGGTACTCAGGCCCTGTCTCATAGGGAGCCTTATATTGCTCTCCCTCTACAACATGGTAGAAGACCCCACTATTGCCTCCAGGTCCAATTTTCCAAGTAAACTCTAATTCAAAGGTTTCAAAGTCCAGTGGCCCAAAGACGATATCACCACCAATATCGCCGCCAAGTCCTAATGCTTTCAAGGCTCCATCTTCTACGGTCCATCCCTCTGGGAATTCCGTTCCATTGAAGGCCCTCCATCCAGCAGGATCTTCACCATCGAAAAGCAACATCCAACCCAGGGCTTTTTCATCCTCAGTGAGGCTATTGTCAAGAATAACAATTTCCTCAACTTCCTTCACCTCTTCTACAGATTTTTCAGCAGCACAACCTAAAAGCACAAAAGAAAAAACCAGCAAGTAGATCCAATTACTTTTTAATCTCATATCAATTTCATGTTTATGGGATCCCAATTTATGAATTTGTTGCTTCATGGCAATTGGGCATGGATGATTATTAACAAGGTCAAAAGTTAATTAATTTTTTTATAGAAGTCTGGTCCAATGCTTTATTTTTTATAGACGGCATTTTTCAAAAATGACAAACCACCTAATTTACCCTAAAATAAATTTTATATGAATCGGCTAATTTAAGCCTTCAACATACTCCCTAAAATACCTCAACCTGCTCCCATACCAGGAAAATAGTTCCCCATCCACCAATTGAGTGTGTGTTTGCGGCAATTGAGCGGCAAATTCATCGATGTGTTTTTGTTTGAAGGGAAAAGGTTCGGAGCTTAGGAGCAAAAAATCTGGGGAAAGGTTTTTTAAATCCTCCATGGAAAGTTCCGGGTAACGGGGCTCTTGAACCAAATTGATAAAACCTGCCCTGCCCAACATATCATGGATAAATGTTTGTGGCCCTACTGCCATCATCGGATCCTTCCATATCAAATACACCGCTGTACCCCTAGCTCCCTGAGAAAGGAAGGCCATATCTTGGTTGATTTCATGAATCAATCTTTCTGCTTGAGCAGCAGTTCCGGTAATCGCCCCTATTCCCTTAATCATCTCAAAAGCATCCTCCAAAGTGTAGATATCGCTCATCCAAACCGGATACTTCTTTTCTAAAAGCGCTATTCCCTCTTGATAGTTTTCCTCTTTATTGCCGATAATCAGATCGGGTTGCAGGGCAGCTATCTTATCAAAATGAAAATTCTTGGTCCCTCCGATGATGGTTTTTTGCTTTTTGAGTCCCTTGGGATTTACACAAAACTTCGTCAGCCCGACCAGCCTATCCTCCAAACCCAAATCTACCAACAACTCCGTCTTCGAAGGCACTAAGGAAATGATCCGCTGAGGCTTCTCAGGGATGTCAATGGTTCTGTTCATCTGATCAGTGAAGAAGGGCATTTGGAATGAAGAATGTAAAATTAGGAATTGGTTGATTGAGTGATTGGTTGATTAGTGGAATAGTTAATTGAGTGATTAGTTAATTAAGTTACTTGTGAACAGTCATCAAAGTTGTCATGGTTGTCGGGTTGTCATTGTTCTGAATTGTATCTATCTGTCAAAACAAAAGCCTAAAAAACCATATCAACCTTAAGCCTCCTGGCTTACGATTTGCGTATTATTTCTAATGTCTCGACTCTATATAGAAAAATCGACCAGCATTCGATAATCTATCTTGTTTCTTAACTCTTGGTTCTAGTTTCTATACAACAAGCTCAAGTCATTTGACAAATCGAGTCTAACCCTCTCGCTTCTCGCTTCAAGTCTCTTACACTACGTATCTAAAATCAAAACCCGGATCAAATTCCACCAAGAATTGGTACATCAATGCAATGACATTTTCAATATCCTCTTTGCTAGCAGTCTCTACTGTTGTATGCATGTACTTCAATGGCAGAGAGATCAAAGCGGAAGGCACACCGTCATTGGAATAAGCAAAGGCATCGGTATCGGTCCCGGTAGACCTGGAAGCTGCGGCTCTTTGGAAAGGGATGTCATTTTTCTTAGCCGTAGCGATAATCAAATCCAACAATTTTTTGTGCACGGCTGCCCCATAGGTCAAAACAGGACCTTTCCCTGCCACTTGTTCCCCAGAACTGATTTTGCTGTACATAGGAGCAGTGGTATCGTGGCAGACATCTGTA
This sequence comes from Cecembia sp., assembly GCF_007126775.1. Classification (GTDB taxonomy): domain Bacteria; phylum Bacteroidota; class Bacteroidia; order Cytophagales; family Cyclobacteriaceae; genus Cecembia. The sequence goes on from NZ_SLAP01000244.1 coordinate 3,331, forward strand.
ATAATGGCCACATTGGGTTTGATTCTGGCAGCGATCATCTCAGCTCCTCTCAAACCTATTTCTTCCTGGACCGCATTTACCACAAACAAAGCAAATGGCAGCTTCACTCCGGATTCTTTGATTTTTCTGGCTACCTCGGCGATCATATACCCTCCGATACGGTTATCTAAAGCCCTTCCTGAATAAAACTTACCATTCAACTCCTGCAGTTCATCTTTGAAGGTGATCACACAACCGACATGAATACCCATTTCCAAAACTTCCTCCTTTGTCCTGGCACCCACATCTATGAAAATATTGTCCAAGGTAGGTGCATCCTCCTTCCCTTCTTTCCTTACATGAATGGCCGGCCATCCAAATACTCCTGGCACAATACCTCTATCGGTATGGATATTTACCCGCATGGATGGCGCAATCATATGATCCGAACCTCCATTTCTTCTCACATAAATATATCCTTCTGGGGTGATATAATTGACAAACCAAGAAATCTCGTCAGCATGTGCTTCAATCACCACTTTATAAGGATGCTTGGGATTGATCACTCCTACAGCAGTACCATAGTGGTCAGTAAAGTAGGTATCAACAAATGGCTTCACGTAATCCAGCCAAATCTGCTGGCCAGATGCTTCAAAACCGGTTGGGGAAGCGTTGTTAAGATAAGTATAGAGAAAGTTATTAGATGGGGTCATGGTAGTGATTAGTTGATTGAGTGATTAGTGATTAGTGATTGAGTTTTTTCATGGTTTAGATTGCCATGTCTTTGCCTTCTTGAGATAGCCAATGTAACCATTAAGTAGTCTTAAACATTCGTTATATATAGACCTGAAATCATCAAGTTCTTTTTGCGTAATATACTCTTCATCAAAAGCTACGATCACATGATCTAATGTTTCAGTCAGTGAACCTCTTGAAACCCTACAGAATTGAATATTCTCTTGATAGAAAAATCTACCATGGCCCTCTGCTATATTGTTGGTAACAGACCTGGAGGATTTTCTTATTTGAAGTGTGGGTGCATATTTTTCATCGGCTGGAAACTTTTTAATCAGAACCTTGACAAACAATCTTAATTCACGACCTTTTTTCCAAACCTCTAAATCTTCAAAAGACCTAAACTCTGTATTCATAACTATGGAATAAATTCTGTTTATACGACCACAAATTAATCAAAGAAGCAAATCAACCAGAGTAAGAATAAACAAATAATACTTGGCCTATAACCTAAATCCCAATCTTCTTTTTAATCAAATACTAGTCAATAAATTATTTAGGTAACAAGTGAATTTAACTAATTAACCAATTTTCTAATCAACTATTCCCTACAAAGGAATGTTCCCATGCTTTTTTCTTGGAAGTTTATCGACTTTGTTTTCAAGCATTTTGTAGGCCCTGATTAATTTTTCTCTGGTTTCAGATGGCATAATGACCTCATCCACAAAGCCTCTATGCGCAGCACGGTAAGGGTTGGCAAATTTGGAGGTGTATTCGTCAATTTTTTCCTGTAATTTTTCTTCCGGATTTTCGGCCTCTGCAATTTCTCTTTTGAAAATGATTTCAGCAGCACCTTTTGCTCCCATCACCGCAATTTCGGCTGTTGGCCAGGCAAAGTTAAGATCAGCACCGATATGTTTGGAATTCATAACGTCATAGGCACCACCATAGGCTTTGCGGGTAATCACGGTAACTCTTGGAACAGTGGCTTCCGAAAAGGCATATAGTAATTTGGCTCCATTGACAATAATCCCGTTCCACTCCTGATCTGTACCGGGTAAGAAACCAGGGACATCCACCAATACCAATAAGGGCACATTGAAAGAATCACAGAAACGCACAAAACGGGCCGCTTTAATGGAAGCATCATTATCCAATACCCCGGCCATGGACTGAGGTTGGTTGCCCACAATACCAATACTTCTTCCTGCCAGTCTGGCAAATCCCACAACAATATTATCTGCGTAATTCTTATGCACTTCCATAAAGGAATCATCATCTACAATTCCATAAACTACTTCCCTGATATCATAAGGGTGATTGGGATTATCAGGAATGATTGTATCCAAGTGCGCCCTGGATTCATCAGTTTTCATCTCATATTCATATACAGGAGCCTCATCTTCGCAATTCTGCGGGATATAGGTCAGCAGGCGCTTGATATGATTGATACAATCCAGTTCATTGCTACAGGCAAAATGGGTCACCCCGCTCTTGGTGCTATGTGTGCTTGCACCTCCAAGCTCTTCCGCTGTAACATTTTCCTGCGTCACTGTCTTGACAACATTGGGCCCAGTGACAAACATGTAAGAGGTATTTTCTACCATCAAAATAAAATCAGTGATAGCAGGGGAATATACTGCACCACCTGCGCAAGGCCCCATGATGGCTGAAATCTGTGGCACCACACCAGATGCCAGCGTATTTCTATAAAAAATATCAGCATAGCCGCCCAAAGAGACTACTCCCTCCTGGATTCTTGCACCTCCTGAATCGTTCAAGCCGATGACAGGTGCGCCATTTTTCATGGCCATATCCATGATCTTACATATTTTCTCAGCGTGGGTTTCCGAAAGTGAACCTCCAAAAACAGTGAAATCCTGGGAATAAACATAAATCAATCTACCATCTACTTCTCCATAACCTGTCACCACACCATCTCCCAGATAATGCTCTTTATCTAAACCAAAATCCTTGGCACGGTGCATAACAAACTTATCTATTTCCTGAAAAGTACCTTCATCCAATAACAAATCAATTCGTTCTCTGGCAGTAAGCTTCCCTTTTTTATGCTGTGCTGCAATTCGATGTTCCCCGCCCCCCAGAAGAGATTCTTCATTTTTTTTCTGTAAAAGTTCATTCTTATCCTTGTTGGAAGGCTGTGTATATACACCTTTAATATTGCTGTCCATCTCTATTAAGTCAATTTGGTTTGACCCAAATATAAGGAGGGGCATAGAAGGTAGAAAATAAAATGCTACGAGAATACAAGTATTTTAATTCTCAGCAGATTAAAAAATCGATTTCTCAAGCTTTTTCAATAAACTTTCTATATTCGCAAAACCAAAAATTAGGCTGACATGATTCCAACCAAGGCAGCAATCATTGATATGGGTACCAACACCTTTCATTTGGTATTGGTGGAGATTTATGAAAACCGTTTTGAAACAATTTACAAGGAAAAAGTCCCTGTAAAGATCGGGCAGGGTGGCATCAGCAATAATTTTATCCATCCTGATGCAAGGAAAAGGGCTTTTCATACTTTAAGGCACTTCAAAAACTTAATTGACGGTGAAAACATTGAAAATATTTTTGCCTTTGCCACCAGTGCGGTAAGGAATGCAGACAATGGAGAGGGATTTGTGGATGAAATCAAAGAAAAATTTCAAATCTATGTGAATGTCATCAATGGGGAAGAGGAAGCCCAAATGATTTATGAAGGAATCAGACTCAGTGGATCTCTCAATGGAGAAACTTACCTGATGATGGATATAGGAGGTGGTTCAGTAGAATTCATTATTGGGAATCAAAAGGCCTCTCTTTGGAAGCAAAGTTTTGAAATTGGTGGACAAAGAATGCTAGATCTTTTCCATGCCCATGATCCAATAAAAACAGATGAGGTAGAAAAGCTAACGGCTTACCTTTCTGAAAAACTAAAGCCTCTTGCAAATGCAGTGGAGGTCTATCAACCAACAGGGTTAGTAGGGGCTTCCGGAACTTTTGATACACTGACTGATATTTATTTTGCTTCCTTAGATCAATCCAAACTCCGCAATCAACAGGTATTTCAGTTACCCAAAGATGAATTTGAAAAAATAGCAGTCCAATTATTGACACTGGACAAAGAGCAGCGTCTTAAAATCCCTGGAATGATTCCCATGAGGGTAGATATGATCGTAGTGGCATCTTGCTTGATCCAATATATATTGAAAATGATTCCTGTGGATACTTTGATATGTTCCAACTATGCACTAAAAGAAGGTGCTATCGCTAAATTAATGGGTAAAGACTCCCTGAATACAGTATTGAGCAGGTAAATTAACAAATCACAAAAACCGCATGCTTTTCTCTTATTCCAAACTATTTCAGTTTACCAAATCCATACTGCTTAAAATCGGCTGTACAGAAAATGAAGCTATACTGGCGGCAGATGTCCTTTTATCCGCAGATTTGAGAGGCGTGGATTCCCATGGTGTGGCCAGATTGTCAGGGTATGTAAGACTTTGGGAAAAGGGAAGAATCAACAGCCAACCCAATATTCGCCTGGTACATGAAACTCCCAGCACTGCTGTACTGGATGGGGATAGCGGTTTGGGTTTGGTAGTAGCGCCCTATGCAATGAATGTAGCCATTGAAAAGGCAAAAAATGTAGGTACAGGTTGGGTTGCTGTAAAAAATTCCAACCATTATGGGATAGCAGGATATCATTCTATGATGGCATTGGAACATGACATGATCGGCATCTCTCTTACCAATGCCAGCCCATTGGTGAGTCCTACTTTTTCGAAAGAGCGCTTATTGGGCACCAACCCTATTTCGGTAGCCATTCCTGCTGATAAGCAACCTGCTTTCGTGGCTGACATGGCCACTACTACCGCTGCGAATGGGAAATTAGAAATCCTTCAGCGGAAAAATTTAGAGGCACCAATTGGCTGGGTGCAGGACAAAGAAGGACATCCCACTGCTGATTCTAATGGAGTCAAAAAAGGTGGTGCACTCCTCCCCTTGGGAGGTGATCGCGAACACGGGTCACACAAAGGTTATGCATTGGGCGCAATTGTGGATATATTGTCCGCAGTACTTTCCGGTGCAAATTACGGACCTTGGGTACCTCCTTTCGTGGCTTTTTTGGAGCCTGACCCCAATCCTGTCGGAGAGGGAATTGGTCACTTTTTTGGCGCAATGCGGATAGATGCTTTCAGGCCAGCTGAAGAATTTAAAAAACATATGGACACTTGGATAGAAAGATTCCGAAAAGCTGCTCCTGTAGAAGGGCAGGAAAAGGTGCTCATACCAGGTGATCCTGAAAGGGAGCTGGAAGCCACACGCAGAACGGATGGTATTCCTTTATTAGCCCCTGTAGAGGAAGATTTAAGGTTATTGGGTAATAAATTCGGATTGGAACTTTAAGCACATTGTTATTCTTTCATAATCCAGCCCATCACTAAGCTAGAATAAACGATTTGATCAATATCATTTTTTAGAGTTTGGTTCCATCTGCGATTTTTTATTTAGCCATTCATCAAAAGGCATTGGTTTGGTTTTGTGCTTTTTGTAAATTGGAAAGATAATTAATCACTACCTATTAACCCAAGGACCTATGAATCATCTAAATCGGAGAGATTTTCTAAAAAGTAGCAGTGCGGCTACACTTGCTCTGGCCAGTATGGGCCTTATGGGCATGCACCCAATTCAAAATGACCAACCCCTAAAAGTTGCCTTGATAGGCACAGGCTGGTACGGTAAAAGTGACCTTTTCCGATTGATGCAGATTGCCAATTGTGATGTGGTCGCCTTATGTGATGTAGATTCTAAGCTACTCAATGAGGCGGGCAGTTTAGTCGCCCAAAGGTCAAAAAATGGAAAAACACCTTCCCTATACAAGGATTATCGTGAACTATTAGACAATCATAGTTTGGATATCACAGTAATCGGAACACCGGACCATTGGCATGCACTTCAAGCCATTGCTGCGATCAAATCAGGTTCGCATGTCTACTTACAAAAACCCATATCCGTGGATGTTATAGAGGGGGAAGCGGTAGTTGCTGCTGCAAGGAAATATAATAAAAAGGTCCAAGTTGGTGTCCAAAGAAGAAGTACGCCACACTTGATAGATGCAAAAAAGGAAATCTTGGAAACTGGCAAATTGGGTAAGATTTCCCATGTTGAGATCTGTTGTTATTACCATATGAGGGCCAATGGCAATCCTGAAGTGCAGCCCGTGCCTGATTTTTTAGATTACGAGATGTGGACTGGACCTGCACCTTTGAGACCTTATGATGGTCTACCTCACATAAGATGGTGGAGGACGTTCATGGAATATGGGAATGGCATAACCGGAGACATGTGTGTACATATGCTGGATACTGTAAGATGGTTGTTGGGACTGGGCTGGCCAAAAAAAATCACCTCTTCAGGTGGTATTTATGTTCAAAAAGAAGGTAAATCAAATATCTCAGATACACAAACTGCCCTATTTGAATACGATGAGATGAATGTGGTATGGCAACACCGAAGCTGGGGAAATCCAGTGGATCCTGAATATCCTTGGGCGTTCAAAATTTTTGGAGATAAAGGGATGCTTGCTGGCAGCACGTTGAAAGCGGAATATTCCCCTTATGGAGAAGGAGAGAAAATCTTATACGACTGCCTTTATGAAAGGGAGGAGTATCCAGAAGATCTTAAAGAGGAAAGGATAGAGTTGAATGCAGCACCGGCTACCAGAAGACAGATGTTGAATTTAATTGCCGCCATAAAGGAAAACAAACTCCCTGTTGCGGATATCGAAGAAGGCCACATTTCAACAGCGTCTTGCATCTTGGCAAATATTTCCATGGAGCTGGATGGAAGACCATTGGTTTACGATCCAAAAAAGATGGTGGTTGTCAATGATCCAGAAGCCACCTCAAAATTGAGAAGACCATACCGTAGCCCCTGGATTCACCCAGAACCTGATAAAGTCTGAAACTTCCCCAGCGAAAGCTGGGGATTTTTTTTGAGATATGTAGCACTAGTCGATGAGACGCCGTCTACATATAAACAAAAAAAATTAAACCAGCTTATGAAAACAATTCAATCCAACTTAAGAAAAAGTCTTTTTGTAACCATCATCTTACTTTCATCCGTTTTCTTGTTCTCATGCCTGCCTGAAACAGATAAAAACCAAATACCGGATGCTGCATTTGTTTCGATTTTCCATGGGGCGCCCCTCACATCAGACCTGGATGTTTTTGCTGAATCAAGAATGATCACTCAAAATCCAATAAAATATGGGGAGTCTTTTCCCTATAGTCGATTTTTCCCAGGAAATAGATTGTTAAGATTTTCCCCGGGACATGCTGTAAATACTTTATTGGAAGAAGAGTTCAGATTTAAAAAGGATAGCATTTATACTGTTTTTCTTTTTAATGAGGAAAGTGAATTAAAAGCCATTCAAATTAAAGATGTTTGGGAAGAACCTAATGCTGAAAAAGCACAAATAAGATTGATTCACCTCTCAGCAGATACAGGTCAATTGACAGTAATAATTGATGATTCTCCTGATTTTTTTGAGGAAGGTTTGGAATTTACTCAATCTACCGAGTTCAAAAGTATCGACAAGGGAAAGCACGATGTAAAAGTAGTCGCGTCTCAAACTGGAGAAACGCTTTTAACAGTAGGAGAAATTGAGTTAAGGGGTAATAGGGTCTATACGCTAATGATAAGAGGATTTGAAAATCCCACTATTCCTAACAATTCCTTAAGTGTCCAAATCTTAACCAACTTCATAAAATTCCAGTAATTGATATGAATAAACCTGGGCATTCATCCCAGGTTTATCTTATCCGAAAAGGTCAGAACTTAGGTACCTATCTCCTCTGTCACATGTAATACATACTATGAGTCCTTCATCAAGTTCTTTGGATAATTCAATTGCTGCATGAAGCGCTCCACCGCTGCTCATGCCTGCAAGAATACCTTCCTCTTTGGCCATTCTTCTTGTCATCCACGTAGCTTCCTCCTGACTTACATCAATAACTTGATCCACTCTGGAAGCATCAAAAATTTTAGGCAAAAACTCTTGTGACCAACGTCTTATGCCCGGGATATTGGACCCATCAGTGGGTTGAGTCCCTACGATCTGAATCAAAGGATTCATTTCTTTTAAAAACATAGATACTCCCATAATGGTACCTGTAGTGCCCATTGCCGAAACAAAATGGGTAACTTCCCCATTGGTATCCTTCCAGATTTCAGGACCGGTACTTCCATAGTGTGCCAAATAATTATCTGGGTTGGCAAATTGGTTGAGGATAAAATAGCCTTCATTTTTGGCCATTTGCTCTGCCAGCTCTCTGGAATATTCAATGGTTTTGGCTGCAGGAGTAAGGATTACCTTAGCACCATAAGCTTCCATAGAAAGAACCCTTTCTCTTGTGGAATTATCAGGCATAATTAAGGTCATTTCCAAACCTAGGACATTCGCGACCATGGCCAATGCAATCCCTGTATTACCACTAGTAGCTTCCACCAAATGATCGCCAGGCTGGATTTCTCCCCTTTCCAAAGCACCTTTGATCATTTGAAAAGCGGCCCTATCCTTAACACTACCTCCAGGATTTTGGCCTTCAAGTTTACAATAAATCTTAACTTTGGGATTAATTGGAATTTGGCATAATTCTATTAAAGGGGTATTTCCTATCAATTCAACCAGCTTCATGATTAATTCTTTATAATATAGGTATCTGTCTCATCAGAACCTGGATTGTACATTTTAGCTTGGTAATAAATCTTACTATTGGCAGGAATACTTTTGGTTAACCAGACATTACCGCCTACAATGGAATGTGCTCCAATTACAGTATCCCCTCCTAAAATGGTGGCCCCAGCGTATATGACCACGTAATCCTCGATGGTAGGGTGTCTTTTTTTGTCCGCATCGGATTTCTCAACACTCAAAGCCCCAAGGGTTACTCCCTGATAGATTTTGACACAATCCCCGATTATGGCTGTCTCACCGATGACAATTCCGGTACCATGATCTATACAAAATCTTTCTCCGACCTTGGCCCCCGGATGAATATCTATTCCAGTTTTACTATGGGCAAATTCTGTAATCATTCTAGGTATCAAGTAGACCCGAAGATTATGCAGTGAATGGGCGATTCTATATGCTGCTATGGCATAGAAACCAGGATAACAACGGATAATTTCAGTATTCGATTTTGCAGCTGGGTCACCATCAAACATTGCTTGTACATCCTGTAAAAGCAAATCATAAATTTTTTCGATGCCCATGAAAAACTTATCTGCTATTTCTGCAGCATCTCCAGTGTACAAATGCTCATTGCGGATAAGTATCTTGGTAAGTGTGAGTCTAAGTTCCTCTATTTTTTCAGCTATCAGTACTTCTTCCTTTAAAAGATCATTTGCAAAGTCTGGAAAAAGAAGCCCAAGTAGGTTTTCAAAAAATGAATGAATTACCCTTTGAGAAGGACATTGTGGACAATCCTTATGGGACTGGCTAAGTTTTTTGATCAATGAATCCATGATACTGAGGGATGGCTGATAAAGCTTTAAAGTACAAAACCAAAGCGAATTACAAAAGGTTCGTTATATGGAGACCTCCTTACATCATATAAAAAGTTATACAAAAATGTGAAGTTCGCACCTCCCCTTTCACCAAAAGGTGTAAAATACCCACCTCCTATCAATAAGCCAGGTACCCAAGCACGTTCAAACCTGTCGGATCTTGGATTATAAAGATCAAAATTAAGGTTTTCGTATTCTGCGTGAGCAAAAACATTGGGGAAAACATTGTACCGGCTAAATAACCTGCCTCCATAAAGGCTGCTGTTTCCTCCTATAAACCTTCTATCATTAAAATATTGATAAGTTCCTCCTACTCCTCCTGATAAACGATTGGTAACCATGGCTCCTACAAGTGGAGAAACATCAATAAAAGTGATGGTTCCAAAGGACATTCCGAAATTCCCTCCATAGTATATCCGGTCTTTTAGAGGAGGTCTATTGCCTTCATCGATCATCCTTTGCGCGGAGGATAAGGATGTAAACAATAAGGCACTACCTAAAAAAAAATAAAAAAGTTTATTCTTCCACCACCACATACAAGTCTTCTGATTTCTTTTTCATTAAATACCTTTCTCTGGCAAATTTTTCCAACATCTCATTGTTACTCATCAACTCCTCTCTATCATCCTGAATTTTGATCTTTTTATCAAGGTAGAATTCTTTCTGCTTTTGAAGTTCCTTTAATTTTGAACTTAATTTGAACTGCGAGAAAATATCATTGGAATCGATGAACACCATCCATATCACAAAAAACAAAGTGAACACGAAATAAAAATTTTTTGTATATTTTAAATACTTGTTCATTTTTTTTTTGCGAGTTGGTACAAACAAAGATAGAAATAGAAAGCAAATAATTCCAATATAAGTAGGGATTAATAGAAATCTACAACCAAAAGTACTTTTCACCTAATATCCTACTGTTTTTCAGTTCATAACATATTCCAGAATTGTCACACAATGTTTTTTTATATTGAGAGATAATTCTAGAAAATATGAACAAAACACTTACTATTTCGAAAATTGCCTTTTTGGGAATTGTACTGATATTAACCCTTCAGCCAGTTAGTGCCCAGCAAATCAATCCAAGTTCTGCTGAAGAAATGCAGGAGGCGGTAAAATTGCATCAGAAAATGCTGGAAGACTCTCCCTTAAGGGATTATCCTGCTAGAAATATTGGTCCAACCAATATGAGTGGTAGGGTTGTAGATATTGAAGTCAGTAGTGATTTCAAAACATATTATATTGCAGCTGCCTCGGGTGGTGTTTGGAAAACCGAAGACAACGGGCAAACATTTCACCCCATCTTTGACCATTTAGGCGCTTTGGGAATTGGTGACATGGCCATAGCCCCTTCAGATGATAACATCCTGTGGGTCGGAACCGGTGAAAACAATTCCAGCAGATCTACATATGCGGGTTCGGGATTATATAAAAGTCTTGATGCAGGTGCCTCATGGGAATTTATCGGACTCCCATTTTCGCATCATATTGGACAAATTCAGATCCATCCCAATAACCCTGATATAGTTTGGGTAGGTTCTATGGGCGCACTTTATTCCAAAAATGAAGAAAGGGGGCTATATAAAACCACAGATGGTGGAAAAACTTGGAAAAGAACACTCTATATTGATGATAATACAGGCGTGATTGATATCAAGGTACATCCCGGCAATCCAGATGTCCTACTGGCAGCTACCTGGGAAAGATTTAGACAAGCCCATGACTTTATCGGAAATGGGAAAGGTTCTTCCATATGGAGGTCGACAGATGGTGGTGAAACTTGGGAAAAATCAGTTAATGGGTTTCCCAATGACCAGTTTGTAGGAAGGATAGGTTTTGATTTTAGTAGGAATAAGCCTGATGTAGTATACGCCCTTCTTGACAATCAGGCAACGGAAGAAAAAGAAAATCAAGGCCAAGCTTTCAGGGCTAATAATCAAGGAGACTTGAAACTAGAAAATTTCAAGAACATGACAGTTCAGGAAATTTTGAATTTGGAAGATGATAAATTGAACCAAGTTTTGAGATCAAACAGGTTTGCGTCAAAATACGATGCCATGTCTGTCAAAAGGCTATTAAGAGTCGGAAGAATTACTCCTTTTCAAATTGCCAATTATCATGGAGGATCCACAAATGCAAATGCAGCGCTCTACAATACATCTGTAAAAGGGGCCGAAGTATATCGATCCGATGATGCAGGAAAAAATTGGTCTAAAGTCAATAAATCCAATTTGGATAGGGTTTATAATACTTATGGCTATTATTTTGGAGAAATCAGAGTTGGCAGCTCCACTGAAGAAGAAGTTTTTATTTTGGGTGTACCTTTATTGGTATCAAGAGATGGAGGAAAAACATTTGCAAGAACCGATACTGTGGGCAATGTGCATTCAGATCATCAGGCTTTATGGGTAAATCCTACGGATTCCAAGCACCTGCTTCTGGGAACTGACGGTGGTTTATATTTGTCTTATGGCGGTGGTGAGAGATGGAACCATTTAAATACAGAACTTACCATCAGTCAATTTTACTCCATCATGGTTGATGAAAAAACTCCTTATAATATTTATGGGGGAATGCAGGACAATGGTGTATGGTATGGGAAATCAACAGGGAAACCTTCAGATACATGGACATCATTGATGGGTGGGGATGGCATGGTGGTAGCTGTGGATACACGATCAAACGATATAGTATATACAGGATTCCAATTTGGAAACTACTTTAGAATCAATACTGCTACCGGAGAACGTAAATTGGTTACCCCTTCCCATGATATTGGAATGGATCCTAATCGATGGAATTGGAGGACTCCAGCCATCTTAAGCAAGCATAATCAGGATATCTTTTACATGGGGTCGCAATATGTTTACAGAAGCTTGGACAGAGGGGAAACTTGGGAAACCATTTCAACTGATCTGACGAAAAATAAAAAAAGCGGAAATGTCCCTTTTGCCTCACTCACTGTGATCGAAGAGTCTCCTCTGGAATTTGGAATACTATACGCAGGTTCTGATGATGGTAATATTTGGGCCACCAAAGACCATGGTAAAAACTGGATAGATATCAGCCAAGGCTTGCCACAGGACAGATGGGTCAGCAGCATCACAGCTTCTCAACATGTGGAAGGCTTAGTATATATAACACTTACTGGCTATCGATATGACGAATTCACTCCCTTTGTCTATAAAAGCACAGATTACGGAAAAACATGGAAATCAATTGCAAAAGGGCTCCCAAAAGAAGCTACAAATGTCATTAAAGAGGACCATCGCTATGAAAATATACTGTATGTAGGGACAGATCACGGATTGTACCTAAGCCTTGATGCCGGCAAAAATTACCATCTTTTCCAGGGAAATATCCCTAATGTTGCAATTTACGACATGGTAGTTCAGAAAAGAGAAAATGATTTGGTACTGGGAACTCATGGGCGAAGCGCATACATCATTGATTTGAACCCCTTATATCAATGGATAGAAGAAGGTAAAAAAGAATTGATTTTACTCCAATCTTCTGAGATCAGATTCAATCCCAGAATGGCAATATGGATGGAAGGGATAGTTAACAAACCAAAACAATCCATACTATTTTTTAGCAAGGATCCAGGAGATATCAAAGTCGCCATAAGTAAAGAAGATGATGAGGAAATCCATACATGGACCCACCGAGCATACAGCGGTTTTAATCAAACTTCCTGGGAGTATGGTAATCTAGGCAGGGGAAAGTATAAAATCTCTTTAAATAATGGAATACAGCAGCAAGAAATGAACTTTGAGGTAAAATAAAATTTCTCTTGCAACATACATTTTCTAAAAAACAGCCCTTGATAGGGCTATTTTTTTTTAGGAGATTAGAAAAGCCTGAACCCTGCCGAAAGAATCAATTGATTTTGCCTTTGATCAGTTTGAAAGCCTGCTACACTTCTGGATATTTTACCAAGTGAGTTTTCATATTTCAAATCAAGAATCAGGTTACCGATATCAAAACCGATTCCAGCCTGATAACCAAGGGTTGAACTGCTGTAATCTACTTCTATGGCATTTTGAATTGCATCTTCAAGTTTGTAATCAAGAAGGATTGAGGCAATGGGCCCTGCCTGTACTCGAAAAAAGCTGGTCAACTTAAAGCCAAACATCAAAGGAATATCAAATCGATTAAAATTGGCCTCCAATACCTCATCTACTCCTGAGGGCGTTTCTTTAATAATGGAACCTCCTGTATTGGTAAATAAGAACTCTGGCTGAACAAAAATGGAATTTCCACCCATTCTTACAAATGCACCTATATGGTACCCCAATTTTTCTTCCCCAGTTGAAAACCCTTCCCCATTCACTGAAATATTGGCTTGGGAAACCCCAACTTTGGGGCCGATGGAAAATTCCTGTCCTTTGCTTATAATAGCAAAGGCCATGAAACAGATGGTGATCAGAAACTTTTTCATATTGGGTCTATTTTACAAGAAGTTAATATAATTCCAACGTAAAAAAAGAAATGAGGTTAAGCAAGTCTATTGATTGGTTTAATTTAACCCAAGGTCACGCATTCCAAAAGCTTTTGCAATTCCATACAGTTCGTAAAAGTCCATTGGTTTGGACAGTAACCTATCAAAAGATACCAAACTGACACTTTTGAAATATTCAATATCCCCAGCTGTAAAACCAATAATTGGAATTTTATTAATTTCATCCTTCAATTTGATTTCAGCCAACAATTGAATTCCGTCCATTTTGGGCATCATAATATCTGTAATGACGACATGGAAATCAGGCTCATTGATTAGGATTTCAAGAGCCTCTTCCCCATCATTAGCCGTTAGTACAGTATCATTTTCCTTTTCGAAAATTTTTTTCAAAATAAGCCTGTTAATGGCATCGTCATCTACCACAAGGACTTTCATATAGTTCATTTATTGATGTAGCGATGCTAAGGTACATAATTTTTTATATAAAATACATTTTTTTGGCTTCCATAACAAAAAAAAAGAGAGGTCGATGCCTCTCTTTTCCAAAATATATTTTATGGATCAACCGCCTTCTTGAGGTGTTCCAAATGCACCTAATGTATCCAATAACACCAAAGCAATCACAATAGGACAAATCCATTTGATAAAGAAAATCCAAGCAGCCCTATATTTCCCTTTGAATCCAATAGCACCTGAAGCAAGTTCATCAGCAAAGTCAGCTATTTTTTTCGCCCATCCGGTATACAAAGAAAGGAGAAGACAAATCAATACAACTGCAAATGTTCCAAAAAGAAAATCCATAATAGAGAAGAAACCAACTTGTTCATTTCCACCTAACTTAAGGGTCAATGAAGCAAAGAAGTTACCTTCTATTGAAGATAATGCTGAAGGTACCGATAGGGCCATAGCAGCAATTCCAATTGTCCAAGCAGCCTTTCTTCTACTCCATTTTCTTTCATCAATAAAGTATGAAACCGGAACCTCCAACATGGAAATACTGGATGTAAGTGCGGCAACAAGCAATAAGAGAAAGAACAAAGCACCTATAAAATTACCTCCTGGCATCGCATCAAAAACAGCAGGAAGCACCTCGAAAACCAAAGCTGGGCCTCCAGCGGGATCTTTTCCAGGCAGCAGTGCGAATAAGGCCGGAAACACCATCAATCCTCCCAAAAGCGCAACGGTACTGTCCATTCCGGCAATCCAACCCGAAGATTTGACAATATTGCTGCTTTTAGGCAAATAAGATCCAAAAGTAATCATTAAGCCCCATCCCACAGACATAGAAAAGAAGGCCTGGCCCAAAGCAGCAAGGAAAACCTTTCCGGTAATTTTGGAAAAATCAGGTTTTAAGTAGTATTCTATTCCAGCACTTGCTCCTTCCAAAGTAACTGCCCTACCTGCAATAAAAATGATGATAACAAATAAAATCGGCATCAGGAATTTAGCTGCTTTTTCTATACCTCCGGAAATACCTCCCAAAACCACTCCAATGGTCATGAAAATGAATATGAAGCACAAGGGAATCACATACATGGGGGTATTCTGAAATTCTGCAAAGTCTACAGGGATATTTATCAATTCAGTGAAAATATATCCAATGGTCCAGCCTGCAATCACTGAGTAATAAGACAATACACAAAAGCAGACCATAATACAGAGAATACCCGCTAACTGCCAAAATCTATTCCCTCCTGTTGCTTTGATAGCACCAATAGGGTTTTTCCTAGAAATCCTTCCCAAAGCAATTTCATTCAGTAATAAAGGAAGACCTATCAGGAGAACACAAATGGCATACACAAAAACAAATGCACCTCCACCGTTTTCCCCTGTAAGGTATGGGAATCTCCATATATTACCCAAACCTACAGCAGATCCTGCGGCTGCCATAATAAAACCCAAACTGGATCCCCATTGGTCTCTTCCCTGGGTATCTGAACTCATCGCCATAGTCTTTCGATTAGTTGTTTTTTTAGAAAATTTTATGCTTATGAATCGGCTAATTTAATTTGTTTTGATAAAATACCAATTCCATCCGTAAAACTTTTGGGGGAATAACCCAGCTCTTTCTCTGCCTTTTCAATGATAAAACCTGTTTTTAATGGGCGTTTGGCCGGTTGCGTAAAAATAGTGGAATCGACCTCTCGAATTAGCGTCTTATCCAATCCAAAATAATCTGCGGTAAGCATTGCCATATCAAAAGGGGTCAGCATGTCTTTGCCTGAAATATTAAAAATACCTGTGGCTTCCTTTTCCATCAACAAAATACAACCATCAGCAAGATCTTCTGCTAATGTTGGCGTCCGCAATTGGTCATTGACCACTTGTATATTTTTACCACTTTCCAAAGATTTTTTAACCCAAAGAATGATATTTGAGCGGCTCATATCCGCTGCTATTCCATATACCAAGACTGTTCTGGCAATAGCCCATCTTGTAGCCGAAGCTGCAATTAATATCTCTGACTCCAACTTGGTCTCTCCATAATAATTTACTGGATCTGGCCGATCTCCTTCTTCATAAGGGCCATTATCCCCCCTGAAAATAAAATCTGTAGACAAATGGATAAAATGAGTATCATGGTGCGCACAAGCCGCAATTAAATTTTTAACTGCATCCACATTTTGAAGTTTGCAGGCTTCCCGGTTCAGCTCACACTCATCCACATTGGTCATGGCCGCAGTGTGGATCAGAACATCAGGTTTGATCCTATCAAAAATCACTGTGACCTGCTTCAGGTCAGTAACATCCAATTCAAACCAATCGTATCCTTCACCCCAAGACACTGGCAGTCTGCATTTTCCTCTGCCTGTTGCAAAAACCTGATATTCCGGATTGTTTTTAAGTTTTTGGACGAGTTTCTGTCCCAACAAGCCATTGGCACCGGTTATTAAAACTTTTTTCATGGTTTACTTTTGGTAAGAATATCCAAATTCCTTTTCAATTTTTGTTTTTGGTAAGTGCTCAATGCTCACTTTCATATAGACTTTATCATTGGGAATATCTCTTGGCCCCGTAGGTTCAGCAGCTATACGGTCCAGAACATCCAATCCTTTGATCACCTTTCCAAAAACTGTATATTCTCCATCCAGATGAGGGGTTCCACCCACAGTAGTATACGCTTCGATTTGCTGGGCAGTCATTGGTTTTTCTAAACTTATACTGTAAAACTGTTCCAAATTGGATTTTTCATTGAGCATCATTTCATTGAGCTCATCAAATTTTTCTTCTTCATACAAGGAGCTGTAAGCTTCTTTCAATTCAGCATTACTGGACAGTTGGATATATTTAAAAAATGTTTCTGACAATAATTTCATATCTGTTACCAACTCTTCTCTGGTGTACACCTTACCTTTTACAATATAAAATTGTGATCCGCTGGATTTTCGTTCCGGATTGATATTATTCCCCTGTCTGGCTGCTGCAATCATCCCTTTACTATGAATAAATCCTGGCTTGATCTCAGCAGGGACTGTTGTCCAATTTTCCTGGGGTAGGTTTTCCTTTCCAAAAACATCTCCACCCTGTATCATAAAGTTTTGAATTACCCTGTGGAAATCCGTTGAATCAAACCTTCCTTCTTGGGCCAAGGCAATGAAATTTTCCTTGTGCTTTGCTGTTTCATCAAATAAAACTGCAAACATGTTTCCATGCCTTGTCTCTATTTTTACCAGGTAATCCTTTTCAGACGCACAGGAAACCAAAAAACCCATCGATAGGGCCAGTATTAAAGTCAGAACTTTTTTCATTTATTCATTTCAGATTTAATTTCCTTAAGTATCCGGTCACCTCCATCCCCAAGTACTTGTCCGGCGAGTTGTTCCCCTATGGCAACAGCCTCTTCAGCCTTACCGCTCAATTCATGTACAATCCTTTGTTTGCCATCCAGACTAACGATGCCTCCCTTGATTTTTAATTCATCTCCTGTCATCTCAGCGAGTGCGAAAACAGGAATACTGCATCCTCCTTCCAATACCCTCAGGTAAGCACGCTCTGCCTCCAATCTGTATCCGGTATCTATATGGTGACAGGCCGACTGAATGAGGGTTTTGATTTCAGGGTCAAGATTTATAGCCGATTCAATGGCCACTGAACCCTGACCTACAGCGGGTGTAAACTCCTCTACGGAGAGTTCATAACGGATCATTTCATCATAGCCCATTCTATGTGCTCCGGCATAGGCAAGCAGTAAGGCATCGCAAATCCCAGACTCCATTTTGGCTATTCTGGTCTGGAGATTACCCCTGACCTCTACAGTTTTGACATGTGGGTAAAAGTGCTTCAAAGTAGCTACCCTTCTCGTGGAAGAGGTACCAAGGACAATCCTTTTTTCCGGATCACGGTAATCAATTTCTTTTTTATGACTCAATATGATGTCATTGACTTTCTCCCTTTCTGTGAATGCAATCAGCTCAAAACCATCAGGCAGGGACGACTGCATATCTTTTGCACTATGCACAGCTATATCTATAGCCCCATTGGCCAGCTGATCTTCTAGTTCTTCCGTAAAAACCCCCTTACTTCCTATTTTGGCAATGGAAACATCAAGGACTTTATCACCTTTGGTGTCTATCACAACAATTTCTGATGCGAGCCCTTCTACTTTGAGTAAATCTGCCACATGATAGGCTTGCCAAAGTGCCAATTTACTTCCCCTAGTGCCTATCCGGATTGTTCTGCTCATTTTTCGTTTTTCTTTTTTTTGATATTTTCCCGACTGCCTCTTCGATAAACTTCACAATTTCTCCTGCGATGTTGATGCCTGTTGCTTTTTCTATTCCCTCAAGTCCAGGGCTACTATTTACCTCCAAAATCAATGGACCACGCTCTGACTGTAACATGTCAACCCCTGCTATATCCAGTCCAAGGGCTTTGGCTGCTCCCAAAGCGGCGATTCTTTCTGCTTTGGAAAGCCTGATTACTGTAGCCATACCTCCTCTATGCAGGTTAGAGCGAAACTCTCCTTCAGCGCCTTGACGCTTCATGGCCCCAACCACCTTACCATTGACGACAAATGCCCTTATATCTGCCCCTTTGGCTTCTTTGATAAATTCCTGGACAATAATTCTGGCTTTCAGTCCATGGAAAGCCTCAATAACGGATTGTCCTGCTTTTTTGGTCTCTGCCAAGACTACACCAAGCCCTTGCGTACCTTCGAGCAGTTTGATGATCAGTGGGGCCCCTCCTACTCTTTCTATTAAGGCCTTTTCCCCTCCTTTAGAAAAATTTGTGAATGCAGTCTTGGGCATACCCAATCCCGCTTTGGATAAAATTTGAAGGCTTCTGAGTTTGTCACGGCTTCTCACAATAGCCTGAGATTCTACTGCTGAAAATGTGCCCATAAGCTCAAATTGCCTGACCACAGCAGTACCATAAAAAGTCACAGATGCCCCAATCCTGGGTATGATGGCGTCTATATCTGTCAGCTTTTCGCCTTTGTAAATGATGGAGGGGCCCTCCTGCTCGATAATTAGGTCACAGGTGGAATGATCCACCACCATTGCCTCATGTCCAGCTTCTTTAATGGCTTCTACCAGCCTTTTTGTAGAATACAAGTGGGAGTTTCGGGATAAAACCGCAATTCTCATTTTTTTGACTTTATTGATAAATTAATTTCCTGTACATCCACCCTAAACCTCCCCTTTAACATCTTTCTTCCCAATAAAATTGGACTTCTCATCTTTGACCTGTCAGAAAGGGTGAATTCAGCTTCAAACTCCTCCTCAAACATAAGGACTTTTGTGCTCACTTTATACCGAAGCTCTTCATGCCCAAATGAATTCTTTACCTTTTTTTGTGTGAAACTCTTGGTATGGAATAACTTACCATTGTATTTTTTGTGGGAAGGATCTAAAACCTTAAAATAGAGTACTGGTACTTCATTTTCCAATCTTTCTTCCCAAAACTCGCAATGTATGGAAGAAGTATAGGCTCCCGTATCAACTTTGGCTGATATATTCTTTATCCCCCACTCTGGTAGGGATATTTTTTCTTTTCGTCCTATTATTTTCATGAAGAAGCAGTTTGTACCGGTTTCATGATCCTGGTAATTTTAAAACTAAGATCAGCAAACAACACCTTAGGGTTGGCATTTCTCCCCAAATGGTAAAAGGCACTATTTAAAACCTCATATATTGCAAATAACTTTTCTTCATCCAATACATGGACTCCCAATTTATGGATAAAATCACGGTCATTTTCCACACTGCGCATGAGCTCTGGAAGTTGTGATTTGTCCAACATTACTTCTCTCAATACATTCATTCCACTCAGGAGAAAGGACTTCTGGGCTTCCTTGTCTTTACCTTGGAACAGCTCTACAAAGGAAAGAATTTCATTGATCTGAATAGAATA
>NZ_SLAP01000080.1 GCF_007126775.1 Cecembia sp.
ATAAGTCATTATTTTTCTTCATTGTCTTTTCATATCTACTCGCTCCCAATGTTTTGAAGGCGTAGGATATGGCAGGATGTTCCAAACAAGAAATCAAAGAACTCTCCACACAGGCAGAGGATCACATCCGCTTTTTGGAATATTTTTTAAATACTTTGGGCAGCGAGGAAACGCCGGCACGGGATAAGGATGTGATCATCAGAGAATCCTACAAGAAAATTTTCAGGGACGAGAAAGTCCAGGTAGAAGATGACCTTTTATTGGATAGAAAAGTCATTACCAACAAAGACATTACAGCATACATGAAGGACATTGAGTTTTTCTTCAGAGATGCCAATTTTAAATTTAAGATCAGAGAAATAAAACCCATGGAAAGGGATAATGGAGAGCTTTCCTTTATCATTTCCATGGACAGGACCCTTACTGCCACAGGACTTGACCAAGAAAAGATTTCCAATACCAAACCTAGGTTTGTAGAGATCAATGTGGATAAAAGGTCCAATGAGTTGAAAATTGCCAGCATGTATACCACGAAGCTTAGCAGGGATAAGGAATTGGAAGAGTGGTGGGGCAGTCTTTCCTACACCTGGGAGAGTTATCTCAGGAACAAAGTAGGTTTGGCTGAGGAAGATTCTGTTACGCTGGATGATCTGTATAAAATAAGTGCCATTGATAGTATCAATCTTTCAGGAAATCAATATGTCATCGATCTGGATGCCATTGAAGCTTTGAGGGAATTGAAATATGTGGATATCAGCAATACCCAAATTGTAGAGTTGGGACCGATCAGTAATGTAACCTTTCTGAGTTACCTTAATATAGCCAATACTCCGGCAGAAGATATACAATTCATCAAATTCTCTGATCGTTTGACGCATTTAAATATTTCAGGCACCAAAGTGCAGGACATCAGTGAATTAGGGAACCTGGATCAATTACATACTTTAGAAGCAGTCGGAACTCCTATTGAAAGTTTTGGCGTGTTGAATTCCTTTACTGCCCTGAGACATTTAAACTTGCGTGAAAGTGGGTTTAACAATGTAGAAAATATTCAAGATCTTGAGAATTTATCGTATTTGGATGTCAGTGGTAACTTTTTGATCAATTTTGAACTCTTGTCCCAACTGAAAAATTTGGAGCAATTGTACTTGATGGAGACCAATTTTGTGGACCTGACTCCTTTATCTGAACATGAAAGACTCAGGGTAGTCAATATCAACCAAACTGAGGTTGCCGATCTTAGTCCTTTGAATGATAAATTTACCTTGCAGCGCGTATATGCGGACAGGACCAGGATAACAGAAGAAAATGCTGACGCCTTTGCCAGAAGAAACAGAAGGGTACTGCTTATTCATAATGTTGAAAATCTTCAGATTTGGTGGACAGATCTTTCAGAATCATGGAAAATGGTGCTGTCTTTCATCAATCCTGAGTTGGACAAAACTGTACCTTCTATAGAAGATCTTTCAATGACAGTAGGAATGGACTCACTGGACCTTTCAGGAAGTATGATCAATACCTTAGGACCTGTATTGAAATTCCGAAAGATAAGCTATCTGAATTTTGACAATACTCCTATACAGGACCTTTCTCCCTTGTCCGAAATCAGGACATTGACCAGTATTTCTGGGAAAAACAGTTCTGTTGCTACTTTGCAACCTCTGTCCAACCTAACTGGACTAGTAAGTCTGAATTTTGAAAATGCACCGGTGCAGAGCATACTTCCCATAAAAAATCTGCCCAATCTCACTTTTCTGAACGTAGACAGGTCTAGAATACAAGAGGAAGAAATTCCTGTCTTTTTGGAGTCCAATCCGGAGATCAATGTAATTTACCGCTCGGAGGCTTTGCTTTTGTGGTGGGAAATGCTTTCTGATACCTGGAGAGCATTGATCAGTAAGCAGTTTGGGGGATCAGTGGAACCTGGGGTGGAGGAACTTCATCGTTGGGCCTCTAGTCCTGTCCTTAAAGTTCAGGGTGAAAGCATTTCTAACCTACAGCCTTTATTGGCTTTTTCAAACCTTAGAAAACTAGAGGTAATTGATGTACCCTTAATGGATATTTCTGCTGTAGGAGGTTTGAAACTTTTAGAAGAGCTTAAAATTTCTCAAGCTCCCGTGAATGAGATTGATGCGATAGGTCTGCTTACTGATTTGAAAGCACTTGACCTCTCTTACACGGGTATCGATGACCTTAGACCATTGGCAGATTTAAGAATTCTAGAGACGCTAAATGTTTCCGGTACAAATATCCGTGTGCTTCGGGGATTGGAAACTTTATCCAACCTTCGGGATTTGGATATTTCTAGTACCAATGTGAGATCTTTGCGCCCTATACAGGGTTTGAGCCTGATTGAGAAGCTTACCTGCTTCAATACCCGCCTTAACAACAGGGCAGTAGATGCTTTCCGAAAACTGAATCCTCAGGCAGAGGTAAGGTTTTATTGAGAAGCGAGAAGTGAGAGCCGAGAAACTGGGGACGAGAGGTAATTTGGGTAAATTATGAGAAGTAGAATCTGATATAAGCTTTGCGATATACGCTTGAAATAAGCTTTAGGCAATATATTGGAGACTTGTTCAAATAAGAATAATTAACCCAAAAAGTGTCAAGAAATATTAGGAACTGACAAATTGGAAATTTCTCTTCCCTTAAGGGAAATAACGGTTAAGGTTACTTCTTCAGCACCTGGTCCAGACTTACCCTTAAGACTTGCCCCATATTTTCACAGGCCAAAAACTCTCTGTTTTCATAAAAAAGGGCCAGATCCTGCTTGAGGGACTCAATATTTTCAGGGGTAGAAAGGGTGTCTTTTTCCATGCTCTGCAGAAGGTCTTCCATTTCTTTTGGTGAGCTTTTCAAGCGTGTTGCTATCAGGGCCCGTTCTTCTCTTTGGTACTGCCGCATGGATTCCGGGGTGATGTGTTTGATTCCCAATTGTATCAGGGCATTGTTTTGCTTAAAGTACTGTGGGAGGTAAATCGATCTTTTTCCCTCATAGCATTGCTGGTCAAAATCAATGGCCCTGATCCGATAGTGTATCTCCTCAAAATCAGGGGTAATGTCTACCACAAAATTGGAAGAATGCATATCTCCCAGCAAACGGACAAAGCAGCGTTCATTGAATTTAACAAATTCTTTGGCCAACCTGATGGGGTTGAGAACGTTTTCATGTACATACTGCCGCATAAATTGTTCTCCCGGTATACCGGCAATATGTTCTTCAATCAGGGTGTTTTGGTGAACCAGGTAATTGATCCTGTTGGGGGAAAGCAGGTGTTCCAGTTCCAGTCCATATACCCTGGAGGCATCCGCATTTTTAACATAAAAATAATCAAAGTTATCATTGATCCGGTTGACAATCCTGACCCTGAAA
The DNA here is from genome assembly GCF_007126775.1 of Cecembia sp. GTDB lineage: Bacteria > Bacteroidota > Bacteroidia > Cytophagales > Cyclobacteriaceae > Cecembia. The sequence goes on from NZ_SLAP01000080.1 coordinate 3,374, forward strand.
GGTTGGGTATTCCCATAAACACAGAGATCAATCCTGTCCACATAAAGGTGGTTCATGACGGACATATCCCCTTCAGCTTTCAGCAGGGAATAAATCTTTTTGACATTGTAGTGGATTTCTTCCCTGTCGGATTCAGAATAAAATACAGTTTCCCAAAGGGTGTCGTTTCCTTTGAAGTCATAGAGGGGAATGGATGAATTATAGCGCAGCAAGTCCGCATAATGAATTGGGAAGTCCACTTCCCTTCCATATTTGCGGAGATAAGTCCTCAGGTTGTTACTGATTGGATAAATCTTTTTTTTCTTGCTGATCAATGCCATAGGCCATGCTGTTTAAGTAGCTGCCAGTTCTTTTTCCTCTTTGGTCAGGTACCTGTCAAAAATAAAGGGACCAAAGGGCAAAACAGAAGCGATCAAGGCAAACAATGTTTTACTAAAAACCCAAGAGCATCTCCTCGCCGTAGGGAAAACAATGTAAATGTACAATACAAACAAAATGCCATGTGCCCAACCCACATAAGTGACAGCCAAAGGCATATCCATCATATATTTCAGAGGCATAGCCACAAATAGCAAGAGCAAGAAAGAAAAGCCCTCTATTATGCTGATCCATCTAAATCTTTTGAGCCATTTGGCCATCTTTTCTTTACTGCTCATAAGGTTATTTGGTAACGTTAAATAGTGTTTTCAATGCCAGCCAAAGGGCTTTTTTTAAGGATTTATCATGGTTGATCTGTTCCAGGGTATCTGCAAATAAGTATTCGGTATCCTCGGACATTTGCACAGTATAGGCTTCTTTTTTATGGTGCATCAAAGGATGGTTGAACCTTCCAAAAACTATAATCTTAGCGGGGTTAAGGGCTTCTATCTGCTCCATACTGGCCTCTTGCATTATTCCTGCATGGCAAAGGGCAATATCTTTGAGGGAGCAGCCCACAGCATCTAAAATTTTAAATAGTAATTCTTTGAGCTCATCACTCAGCTGCAGGGTATCGTATGCCACCAACACACCTTTTTCAAATCCACCTTCAAAGGACAATTCCTGCCTGGCATCCTCAACCTGATTGAGATCTTCTTCCTTCTCTGCTGTAAACTTTTCTTCTGTATTTTGCAATGAAAGCGCTGACTGGAGCAGAATTTCTCTTTCTTCCTCCACAAGATAAATCGGAGAATCCATAAAAAGACTCAGATAGTGGATATTGCTTTCTTCCATTGCTTACAGCATTACATACTTTGGGCTTCTTTCAGGTTTTCCTGGGCCAAGAGAAAGTCGGGTGCCAAAGATAGGGCTTCATTCAAAGCCTCAATGGCCTCAGCCTTATTCTTCTGCCCCATAAATATCATTCCTTTAAGGTTGAGGGCAGCAGCTTTAAGATTTACTTGCTGTGTATCATTGTCTTCTGTTGGGAAACCAATGATTTCATCGATTGACTTTCTGTCTCTGATGATCATATTTACTGAGTTCATAGCCTCTTCTTCTTTGTCCAGGCTAAATTGTAAGTAAGCACTTTTGTACAAAGAAAAAAGATTACCTGTAATGAGGTAATGTCTTTCAAAATTAGGAAGGGCACGGTCCATAGCACCCAATTGTTCCAAGGAATAAGCTGCAATTTCAAGACCGGCAGCGCTTTGGTCATTTTGTTCCAACAGGTCTATGGCTGCAACAGCCGCGGATGCATATTGTCCTGCTTCAAAATACAGGTTAGCAAGCAATTCTGGGTAGCGGTTGTTGGTAGGGTTGCGCTCTATCAGCTCCATTAATTTCAATCTGGCAGCCGGCAGGTCGTTATACCGCATGGCCAATGTATAGACCCGTTGGTCTGCTTCATTTCTTTTTCGGACGCTTTCAGCATCCTGGGTATTGCTGTTTTCCTGTTGGGCGTAAGCCACGGTGCCCATGCACAGCATTAGGGCCAAAAACAAATTGATCTTATTCATAGGGATACTTCTGATTACTTGTTTAATCCTTTTTGATCTGCTAATTTATACAATAAGTCTAAAGCTTCCGCTTTATTATTTTTAATTTGTCCATCCAGGATGGCCTCTTTGATTTCTTCCTTCAATTCTCCTACCATTTTGGATGGTTTCAGTTTAAAAATTTCCATAATTTCTTCTCCGGAAACCGGTGGTTGGAAATTCCTCACCTGATCCTTTTCTTCCACTTCAATCAATTTGGTCTCTACTTTATCAAAATTGGCCAGAAAACGCTGTACTTTGTTGTTGTTTTTGGAGGTGATATCTGCTCTACATAGCGTCATCAGGTCATTCACATCATCCCCGGCATCAAAGAGCAGTCTTCTTACCGCCGAATCCGTGACTTTGTCAGATACCAGAGCGATGGGTCTCAGGTGCAGCCTGACAAGTTTCTGCACATATTTCATCCGCTCGTCCATGGGTAGTTTTAGCCTTCGGAATATGCCGGGTACCATTCTGGCGCCTTTGTCTTCATGTCCGTGGAAAGTCCAGCCAACTTTTGGGTGGAATCTTTTGGTAGCAGGTTTGGCGATGTCATGAAGAATGGCCGCCCAGCGCAACCAAAGGTCTTCAGTTGATCTGGAAATATTATCCAAGACCTGAAGGGTATGGTAGAAATTGTCCTTGTGCGACTTGTCTCCCACAGAATCCACTCCCTGAAGGGCGACCATTTCCGGGAAAAACTGTTCCAATAATTTGCTCACAAAAAGGAGCTTGAAGCCATAGGAAGGTTTCGAGGTCATGATAATTTTGTTCAGCTCATCCATTATCCTTTCTGCTGAAACAATCTGTATCCGATGGGCATCATGTACAATGGCCAGGAAAGTATCTGGTTCAATATCAAAATGAAGCTGTGCGGCAAACCGGATTGCCCGCATCATCCGCAGGGGGTCATCAGAAAAAGTGATTATGGGGTCAGTAGGCGTTTTGATGATTTTTCTTTTGATGTCCTCCATTCCGCCATAAGGATCCATCAACTCTCCAAAATTGTGCGCATTGACAGAAACTGCCATGGAATTGATTGTAAAATCCCTTCTCTCAAGATCTTCCTGTAAAGTACCGTCTTCTACAATAGGTTTCCTGGAATCGTGGCGGTAGGACTCTTTTCGTGCACCCACAAATTCCACTTCCCAATCTTCAAGGCGGATGTTGGCAGTTCCAAAGTTTTTGAAAACAGAAAGGGGTACGTGTTTGTCATAACTTTCCGCTACTTTCTGGGCCAGGGAGATCCCTGAACCTACACAAACAAAGTCAATGTCTTTGCAGGGTCTTCCCAATACCAAATCACGGACATAACCACCTACCACATAGGTTTCAAAACCCATCTCGTCTGCGATTTTGCCTACTCTTTTAAATATGTCTAAACTTTCTAAGTGTTCTTTGAAATTCATGCTTTATGGATTTTGACATCCCCTTCGGGACTCAAAAACATTTCTTTGGTACCTGCGCTGAGCAAAGGGAAGAATTCTTTGGTTTCGAAGTCAAATTCCTGAATTTTACTGTACTGCAGGACAAGAGGTTGGGAATAGGTAAAAAGTAACCTGTTCCAAAAATCTTTTTTTAGGACAGAAAAGCGGACGTTGCCATGTTCGATTGGGCCTGATTTTAGGATTTTATTTACGGGTGTTTGGTAAATGGTAGGTTTGCTGGCATATTCCACTATATCCAGAGAAACATCAGAAAACTGGTTTCCTATAGACCTGATCTGGAAAAGATCAAAAAGAAGGAATATGCCTTCATAATTGTCCCTATGGGGATCCCAATTGTCCAAACTGATCAGTTCGAGGATGGATCCATGGCCTTCTTTGATACGGATCCTTCCTCTTTCCTTAATCAAGTTGACTGCTTCTCTGATTTCCACGTTTGATTTTTTTTCAAAAATAAGGCAGATTATTGAGATATACAGGGAGTAGGTGGATTTAAACCCGAAATATGCAATTTACTATCTGGTAAATACCCCTTTTCTTTGACTTTTTCATTTCTATTTTCCTCTAGGAAAGTTCCTTTTCTGGGTTTAGGGTTCAGGGTTCAAGGTTCAGGGTTCAGGAATTCAGGGTTCAGGGTTCGAGGTTCAGAAGTTCAGGGTTCAAGTGAACTTTACAAGATTCGTAAAACTATGAACTGTGAACATTTGAACGAAGTAGGTTCAGGGTTCAGGGTTCAGGGTTCAGGGTTCGAGGTTCAGAAGTTCAGGGGTACAAGTGAACTTTACAAGATTCGTAAAACTATGAACTGTGAACATTTGAACGAAGTAGGTTCAGGGTTCAGG
>NZ_SLAP01000081.1 GCF_007126775.1 Cecembia sp.
GAAAATTTGGTACTGAAAAAACTGGAAGCTAGTAAAAACCCCATTAAGACCTTGAGGAAAAATCTGATTGGTAATTTGATCTTTGGTTTGGTGGGTGTTGTAATTGGGGTTTATTTACTAGTCATTTATCCCGAAATATCCCTTAGACTGACATTGGGTTTGCTTATCATCATCTACCAGTATTTTAATTTGTTGATGTATCAGCGGATCAAAGCATTTGATCGACTTTTGGACAACTGGGATCAACCCATCATACCAACCCTTCAGCAGCAGCTTGATTTAACCCGGAAGACAATTAAACTGATTGAATTTCAAACCATGCTATTCCTTCCTCTTGCTTATTTGGCAGGTTTACTGATCGGTGGTACAACAGATGAAGTCAATGCAGATGACCTGATCGTAAATGTATCCTTTTTGATAAAGGGGATGGGCTTGAGCCTATTGACCATGCCCCCTTTGTATTTTCTATTGAAATGGATGCATAAGAAAGCTTTTGGGGATTATATAGCACAAACTGAAAAAATACTCCTGACCTATGAAAAAGACAACTGACCGAAATCGTTCAATTTTTGGCCATAATTGGACATGGTTGATAGAAAAAACACGCAAGAGAGCACTTAAGTACTTATTTTAGCTATTGGCATGTCTTTAGTCTTTATTTTTAGGTGTGTTGTTTGTCTTTCTGGACGGACAATCTAAAATTATTTTATCAATCTTAAACCTTCACAAACTCAATCACAATGAAGTTGGAAATCAATAACCTCAACAAACAATATGGCAACGGGGTACATGCCCTAAAGAATGTTAGCCTTACCATAGGTAAGGGAATGTTTGGACTTCTAGGACCTAATGGAGCCGGGAAATCCTCCCTCATGCGTACACTTGCTACCCTGCAAGATGCAGATAGCGGGAATGTTCGCTTAGGAGATATCGATGTACTCCAAGAGAAAGATAAAGTAAGACAGGTATTGGGTTATTTGCCACAAGAATTCGGAGTGTATCCACGAAGCTCCGCAGTGGAGTTATTGGATCATTTGGCACTATTGAAAGGGATAAAAAATACCAGCGAAAGAAAAGAGTTGGTAAACTACCTTTTGCAAAAAGTGAATCTTTTCGAACATCGAAAAAAAGCTGTTAAATCATTCTCAGGTGGTATGCGGCAGCGCTTTGGGATTGCCCAATGTTTGATAGGGAATCCCAAATTGATTATTGTAGATGAACCAACAGCAGGCTTAGACCCTGGGGAGCGTAATAGGTTTTACAACCTCTTGAGCGAAATAGGAGAGGAAGCCATTTTGATACTTTCTACACATATTGTCCAAGATGTTCGGGAACTCTGTACACAAATGGCAATCATGAATAAAGGAGAGGTCCTCTATCATGGTGGTGTAGATGAAGCACTGGAGTTGATTGAAGATAAGGTATATGAAAAAAGCATTGAAAAGGGGATGCTTCCGGAATACAGGGAAAACTACGCGGTAATCTCAGATAAATTGGTGGGGGGCAAACCATTGATTCATGTGTTTGCGGAAGAAGAGCCAGCCAATGACTTTGTCAAAGCGGAGGCAAACTTGGAAGATGTATTCTTTGCTAAAATCAATCAACTGGTCTAAACCCCTATATCATGTTTGTATTCTTAAAAAAAGAACTAAAAACCTGGATCAAGAGCCCCATGTTGTGGATTTTTTTCCTGATAATCGGACTTTTGGTATTTGGTGCGGTAAGCAGTGATGACATTCAGATTGGAGGCGCAAGTACCAGTGTAAAGAAAAATGCGCCGTCGGTCATACAGCAATATTATGGGGTGATGTCCTTGATCGCTTTGTTGATGACCACCGCCTTTATGAATGCTACGGCCAACAGGGATTTTGAATCAGGGTTTTCAGGAATCCTTTTTTCTTATCCCATCAAGCGTTCCTCCTATTTCTTTGGTAAGTTTTTAGGAGCTTATTTGATTGCCTTGATTCCTTTGTTGGGGATTTCGGTAGGAGCTTTGATAGGCCCGTTTATGCCTTGGGCTGACCCTAACCGCTTTGGGCCTGTATATTGGGAGGGGCATATCCAGGGATTTCTCAGTTTCGGGATTCCCAATACCTTTATTATTGGTGTGCTGACTTTTGCCCTTGCAGTCACGTTTCGAAACAACATGGTTTCCTACATCGGCGCCATGGGTTTATTGGTTCTGTATGCCGTAGCAGGAAATTTTATTGCGGATATAGAGAAAGAATGGTTAGCAAATTTACTGGATCCCTTTGGCTTTTATCCGGTTGGACTGGCCAAAAAATATGCTACGGTAGAGGAACTAAACACCACAGCAGTGTTATTGAAGGGAGATTTGTTGGTCAATAGACTTGTGTGGGTAGGCGTAGCTGCTGTATTCTTGTTGCTATTGTACACCCGTTTTTCGTTTCAGCAAAAAAATGAAAAGGTCAAGAAAGAAAAACAGCCGGCAAAAGATTGGACTGAGACTTCCATATTGTTGGAGAAGCCTGCTGTTGCTATTGATAGTGGAAATAAATTTTCATTCGCTGTTTTTGGAAGACTTGTGTTATTTGAGTTGAAGGCCATAATCAAGAATCAAACATTTCTGATTATCCTGATTATCGGTATTATCAATCTCATTACGGGGCTCACCTTTTTTACGGGTAGGTATGGTAGCAGTAATTATCCACTGACCTATGATGTGATTGACAGCATTTCGGGAGCTTTTTACCTGTTTTTAATCGGTATCATTATTTTCTATTCCGGTGTCTTGGTTTGGAGGGATAGAGATGCCCATTTGGATGAGATCAAGGATGCTACTCCGGCTGCAACAGGTTTGTTTCTTTCATCTAAGATAATTGCTTTATTGATCAGTATCCAACTGATTCTGATGACGACCATTGTCATTGGTGTTATTGCGCAGAGTTTTTATGGGTATTTCAACTTCGAATTGGGCGTCTATGCCCGTTCTTTATTGGTAAATGACTTCTTGTTTTTTACTTACCTGACGGTATTGGCTGTATTCTTCCATTACCTGATCAACAATCGTTACATAGCCTATTTTGTTTTTGTGGTATTTATTATTGCCTCCGACTATGTGTTAGAGTTGCTTAAAATAGAATCCTTGATGGTAAGTTACGGTGCTGTCTCTAGGGGTTCATATTCGGATGTCAACGGCTTTGGTCCGTGGGCCACGGCTACTGCTTGGTTTCAGGCCTATTGGGGGGCTTTTGCATTGCTATTGGTGTATGTCGCCTATCTCTTTTTTACTAGAGGAAAGACTACTGCTCTGGCAGGCAGGTGGAAGGATGCGCGGGAGCGATTTGCAGGTTCGAAGGCAGTTTTATTTGTGTTTATTGCGGCCTTCCTTGCTACAGGTGCAAATGTGTACTACAATACCCAAGTACTGAATACCTACAAAACAAGCAAAGAATGGGAAGATATACGGGTAGCTTATGAGGAAACGTATAAGGTACACGAGAATATATCTCAGCCCAAGTGGGTTAGCATGGATTATCGTATTGAGCTATATCCTGAGGATAGGGATCTGACTTTTGAGGTTGTGGGCGTGATGGAAAACAGGACAGATGGGCCGATCAGTGAACTTCATTTTACGATGACTGATTCGAAAGATAAACTTGAAATCAGCATTGAAGGAGCGAGTATTCAACTGGATGATGATCAATTGGGCTACCGGATTTATGAGTTGGCCCGGCCTTTACAGCCCGGGGAGCAACTTATCATGAAGGTGTCAGGAGAAAAGCTTACCCAAGGATTTGAGAATAGGGTAACCAATACCAGTATTTTAAATAATGGCAGCTTTTTTTACTCCTATGAAATGGTCCCTAGCTTTGGCTATCAGGCAAGCAATGAATTATCTGATCGCAACAAAAGACGGAAAAGAGGCCTTCCAGAGAAGAAACGCATGCCAGTATTGGATGAAAACAACCTAGAGGCACGGAATTTTCATTACATAGGAAAGGATAGTGATTGGATCACAGTAAAATCAGTCATTGGGACATCACCCAGTCAGATTGCTGTTAGCCCGGGAAAACTAGTGCGTGAATGGGAAGAAAATGGAAGAAAATACTTCCAATACGAACAAGAGGCGCCTTCAGTGCATTTTACCTCATTCCTCTCTGCAGCGTATCAATTGGAGAGAGAGCGATGGAATGATGTGGATATAGAAGTATATTATGTATCAGGGCACGAATACAATATCCCGAATTTTATCAGTGCCATGTCCCAATCACTGGATTACTATACGGCTCATTTTGGTCCTTATGAGCACAGTCAACTGAGGATTGTGGAATTCCCAAGGTATGCAGGTTTTGCACAATCTTTTCCGGGTACCATGCCTTACAGTGAGCGTATCGGTTTTATTACAGACTTGAGAAAAGTTACCGAGGATGATATTGACTTGGTGTTTTACGTTACTGCCCATGAGACTGCCCATCAGTATTGGGCCCATCAGGTCATCGCAGCCAACATGCGAGGTGCCGAATTGTTGATGGAAGCCATTACACAGTATTCAGCGCTGATGGTCATGGAAAAGGAATATGGGAAGGATAAAATGCGAAAGTTCCTCAGATATGAAATGGATGGTTACCTGAGAGGAAGGGGAAGTGAATTTGTGGCTGAGCGACCCTTGGTGGAGACCGAACAGCAAGGATACATTCACTACGAAAAAGGTTCAGTAGCCATGTACTACCTCAAAGAAATGATCGGTGAAGCTCAGGTCAATGCAGCGCTTAGGCAGCTTATTGAGGAATTTAAGCATCGGAAGCCACCTTATCCTACTTCCATGGATGCGGTGAGAGTCTTTAGAGCGCATACTCCTGATAGTTTGCAGTATGTGATTGACGATTTATTCCTCAATATCACCTTATTTTCCAATAGAGTAATGGATGCGAATTATACGCAGGAAGGAGAGGAGTACATCGTAGAGTTTACGACTGAGTCTAAGAAATTCAGATCAGACTCTTTAGGTAAGGAGACCTCCATCCCGATTGCAGATTTTATTGACGTTGGTGTTTTTGGATTTACTGAAAATAAAAACCTTTTAGGTGATCCTTTGGTTTACGAACGACTAAAAGTAACTCAAGAGGGGAATACATTTAAATTCAGAACCAAGGAAAAACCCCATTTTGTGGGGATAGATCCGTACAATTACTTGATTGACAGGGTTCCTGGAGATAATGTGAAAAAAGTAAGTCTCTTGGATTAAATTGGTTTAGATGGCCTACCGCTCTTGAGTAGATAGGAGTGGTAGGCCTATAATTTTCAAATTGAAGGCTTTTATGGGCACAAGGTTACTGTTGGGTTTTTATTCGATGATTTTTCTTTGTTGGACTTTTTCAGAGGAGTCCATGGCTCAGGAAATATCACTGCTCAAGGGAAAAGTCCTCCAATCTGGAACTGATGAACCTGTTCCCTTTGCCCATGTATACTGGAGGGGGTATGAATCTCAAGGGGTAGTAACAGATATTTTAGGCGAGTTTCAATTGAAAGTGCAGTCAGCGTCCGACACCTTGGTAGTTTCCCATGTTGGTTTGAGGAAGTTGAAACTTGCAAAAAGGCAGTTAAGGACAGATGGTCGGATTTTTATGGAACCCAAGCAGGTTGAACTGAAGGAATTCCTCTTTTTAGCAGGAGAAAATCCTGCTTTTCCTATTCTACGTAAGGCCATAGCCAACAAAAAGATAAATGACCCTTCCAATCTGAGCAGTTACCAATTTGAATCTTACGACAAAATGGTATTCACAGTGGATGGTGTCAGCGAGGATGGCGTGCGGCGGACACGTTTTGACACCTTATTTGATGGTGGGCATTTGTTAGTTTCCGAAAGTCTATCTGAAGTGGTTTATAAAAGGCCTGGAAAGCGGCATGAAAAAGTCAAAGCCTCAAAGATTTCGGGTTTTGAAAATTTGATGACAGCATTGGTTTCCAGTACCATACAGCCCTTTTCTTTTTATGAGGATTATTTCACTGTGATGGAAATTCCTTATCTCCATCCTATGACAAATGATGGGTTTAGAAAATATAACTATTTTTTAGAAGATAGTTTACAATCCAATGGAACTACTGCTTATGTTATCAGCTTTGAGCCGCAAGAAGGTAAAGGCTATCTTCTGGGTACTGGATTTATGACAATTTCAAGGCACCAATATGCACTTGAAAACATGGTATTTAAGTCCTTAGATAATCGGAGTAACCTGGAGTTTGAATTGCAACAGAAAAACCGCTGGGATGGGCAATATTGGTTTCCTGAACAAATTAACAGTATCTACCTATTTCGCAACTTTGATATTGAAGGAAGCCCAATGAAGTTAGTCAGTCAAAACTTTATCTCAGATGTGAGGCTAAATGAACAAATTTTGAGTAGGGAAATCCCAAGGTTTGGATTGGTCTATGATATTCAAAATGAACGATTCCCAATAGCAATGATCAGAAGAGATTCTTTGTCGATTGCCGAGCAGCGGGCCTTTAGCAGGTTTGAAGAGATGGATGCCAGGAATCTTCGAAGAACTCAAAATATAGTTAGTATTTTTTCGCAATTATTTACTGGACGGCTTTCACTTGGCAAGATTGATCTGCTGACTAACCACTTACTTCGCATCAATCAGTATGAAGGTCTCGCTTTGGGGATGGGGCTGGCGACCAACCAACAGTTCTCAAGGTATGTGGAACTGGATGGCTACCTCCGTTATGGTTTTCGTGATAAGGATTGGAAATATGGAATAGGGAGCAGTTTACTCTTCAATGATGCGTTGGAATCTCGCCTTCGGTTTTCCTACATCCAGGATATTGCTGAAATCGGTATAAATCCTTTTGTTCGTATCCGAACTTTTGCAACTTCAAGTGATTTTTTCAGGGCTTTTTTGGCTCAAAAGATGGACGCTGTGGAGCGGTTTAGCGTTGAGTTTTCCCAATTGCCACTGCACAGGTGGAGGTTGGCTTTTACCGCAAGTAATGAAAGCCGCATCCCTCTATGGACCTCCAATTTGGAAATGCCTGCAGTGGAACGTATGTTTCAGCCATTTCAAGCAACAGAATTGGGATTAAATCTTCGCTATGTGGCTAAAGAGCAAACATCCAAGGTTGGTAGACAGATAATACCCGGCCCTATTGGCTATCCGGTATTCAATTTCCATGCTTCGCGTGCCATACCTGATTTATTGAATGGAACAGCTGATTTTTGGAGATTGGCTTTCAAGACACAGCATCAATGGAGGAAGGGAGTTTCTACCCATCAGTTGAACTTGGAGGGGATGAGCGTTTGGGGAGCAGAGGTTCCGATTTCCTATTTCAATACGGGTTTTGGTATTCAACCGCAGGAGCGAACTTTTTCAATTAGTCTTCCAGCCTACTTTCAGACCATGCGGATTTACGAGTTTTTTTCAGACAGAGCCATCTATGCCAATTATTCCTATCTGACAGGACCTCTTTTACAGCGAGATATATCTACTATTGCAATTGCCCCCCAACTTAACTTGGTACAAGGTTTTGCGATAGGTTCAGTGAGCCATTCCTTTGGGGAAGAGGCATTTCCTTTTCGGACGATGGAACGAGGCTATTGGGAGTCTGGTATAGA
>NZ_SLAP01000185.1 GCF_007126775.1 Cecembia sp.
TGATAGAACGGTTACTGGTAACTTTTTTTTTTTTTTTTTTAATGTCATAATTATTATGTTAATTTGAACCAACACCAAAATTTAATCCATATGAAAAAGTACACACAATTTGCTTTTATTTTGGCTGCAGGACTACTTTTTTGGGGGGCCTGTTCAGAAAAGGGGGATGATGCTCCAAGGAGAAGCCAGCAGGAAATTGATGACGTTGTCAGTGTTATTGCTGAGGAATTAATGACAGTCAATATCCAAGAAGGGGATGAGACTAGGGCATTTGGTTTTAGACTGGAAAAAGACAATGAAGGGGATGATAAAAAAGAAACAACCAAAGAGGATAAAGATAAAAGGGACCATGAAAAGAAGGTAGAGCAATCAGGTCTTTTTTCCTGTCTCAACAAGTTGGATTTGTCCGATGAACAGGCGCAGCAAATCAGAAGGTCATTCTCTGCAGCAGTCGATTGTAGAAAAGAAACTTTTTCCTCTTTACGGGAAGAGCTTGTGGATATAATATTGGACATGGAGAAAAGAAGACTGGTTTTATTGGAAAAATTATTGAAGGAAGAAATCAATAGGGACGAGTTCAGATCTGGATTGAAGAATATTTTAGAAACTTATCAAAATAAAATAGAGGAAATCCGTAAAAAACATGTGGAAAATATCAAGCCCTGTCTAAGGGAAATGGTAAGCCAGATTAGGACAACAATAGGCGAGGAAAATTGGACTCAACTTTACGCCTGTATCAAAAATTAAATTCACTTCTTTTGATTTTTATGAAATTATTTACAGCGGTCAATAATTTATTGACCGCTGTTTAATATATTTGAACCCTATTCAATATCTTTTTTATTTATGCCAAGTTCACCAAGAGAAAAAAAAACAAGACTGATCCTTGATGTAGCTATCAAATTATTCAGCCAAAAGGGCTATGCAGCCACCACCATGGATGATGTGGCCAAAACTGCTGGTATCAGCAAGGGGTTGAGTTATTTTTATTTCAAAAACAAAGAAGACCTGTACATGGCCGTCACAAAGAAGGCTTTTGACGAACTGAAAGGTGTTTTTAGGGAAATTTTCAAACAAAAAGGAAGGAATGGACTGGAAATGCTAACTGATCTGGCTTCCTCCTATATCAGCTTTGCACATAGCAACAGCATGTATAATGATGCCATTCTTAATTTCATGGGCATCATGCAGCAATACACTCAAGAGGAAAACCATGGACAAATACATCCACTGATTCTGGAAAGTGAGCATTTTAAAAAACTACTGGACATCCACCATGATTGCGGAAAGCTTGGGATCCAAATGGTATCCCAAGGAATCAAAGATGGGAGTATAAGACCTGAATTGCAGCCTGAAGTTACTTTTTATACAGTGTGGTCCATGATCATTGGTTATGAAAGACTAACAGGCCCTGTAGCTTATGAGGATAAAGATATTAAAATCCATCTTGATAACTGGAAACCTGGATTTATCAAACTCCTTCAGGACATGCTAAAAGGTACAATACAGGCACAAAAACCGCAGGTGGTCCAGGCTTCCTTATTTTAGTACATTGCCTCCAAGTAATCAGAATTGTCAAGAAGTCAGGATAATTTTCCCATTTCTTCCCTCCCGCTCATAAGCAGACAATGCCTCTTTAAATTTTTCAAGAGGAAAGGTAGCTTCTACATCCACTTTTACCTTTTGGGAGAGCAAATGGGTAAATACGGTTTTAAAAGCAGATTGGGTAGCTTCTGGATTTAGACTGTTCATCCAAGTGGTCAACCAAAAACCTTCTACTTTCAAATCTTTGAAAATCAATAGGCCTGAATTAAGGGGAATGTTTTCCAAACTCAGAAGCCCGAAAACCATCATCTTTCCCCCTGCTTTAAGACTGGCCAAAGCCCTAGCGCCCAAAACACCACCAACAGCATCAAAAACTACATCTACACCTTCCCCTGTTTTTTCCATGATCACCTTTTGGAGTTTTTCCTTTTCAGTATTGATAACCAAATTGGCTCCCAATTTTTCCAAAATTTCCTTTTGCTCATCCCTCCTTACAGTACAGGCTACTTTTACCCCCTTTTGCTTGGCCATCTGAATCACCAGTTTGCCATATGCAGATGCCCCTGCTGTTACCAACACCCATTGGCCGACTTTCAGACCACTGCTTTCAAGCATCCCATATGCTGTCAGTGGGTTAACAAATGCCTGACAGGCAACTTCATCAATCATACCCTCTGGACTCGGAATTACCAAGTGCGCAGGCACGCAAACATACTCCTTCCAGGTACCTATGGCAGTGAAAATCACCTTTGTTCCGACCGGAATTGAATTCTTTTCATCTGACTTTTCCACTACGCCTACAGCTTCAAAGCCAGCAGAACTGGGTAATTTTGGAGTTATCCCATACATGCCTCTGATAAACATGATGTCTGATGGATTGATATTTCTTGCAGTAACCTTGATCCGTACTTCGTGAGCCTTGGGTTCGGGCATCACTGCTTCTTCTAATTGCAAAACCTCCTCCGGCATCCCTGTTTGATAAAAAACTACTTGCTTCATTATTTTGGTTTATTGTTTTAAAGTTTGGGAAGATAGAAAAAAATACTCGGTATGCATAACATTTTTTACCAAAGGATTGGCAATGAAAGGCAAAATTCTTATTCTTGTTAAGGAACACAAACCCAAAAAGATCAAATGGACCTTTCAACATTATTTTCTCTCATGGATAAAGTTGCTCTGGTAACAGGAGCAAGCAAAGGAATTGGACTAGCTATTGCCGAAATTTATGCAGCAGCAGGGGCCAAAGTAGTCATTAGCAGTCGAAAACAAGAAGCATTGGATGAAGCAGCAGGTAGATTAAAAGCAAAAGGCTATGAGGTAACAGGGATTGCCTGCAATGTGGGCGATATGGACGGTTTAGGTACTTTGGTTACAAAAACCATCGAGCTATACGGTAAAATTGATGTTTTGGTAAACAATGCAGCATCTAATCCTGTGTTTGGACCTGTCCATGATACCACTCTGGAAGCCTATGACAAGATCATGGATGTTAATGTAAAAGCCCCTTTTCATTTGATGAAGCTATGCTTTCCTTACCTACGCGAATCACCAAGTGGGGCAGTTATCAACATTTCATCCATTGGAGGGATTTCTCCGGAACCTGGATTAGGTATTTATTCTGTCAGCAAAGCTGCGCTAATTTCCATGACCAAAGTTTTTGCCAAGGAATGGGGAGATCATAAAATAAGGGTCAACGCCATTTGTCCTGGCCTTATTCAAACCAAATTTTCAGAAGCGCTGTGGAGCAATGACAAAATCATGGCCCATATGATGAAAGCCCTTCCAATCAAACGGGTAGGGTCAAGTGAGGAAATCGGAGCAGCAGCCCTTTACCTCGCTTCCCCAGCATCTTCCTATACTACCGGAGCCGTACTTACAGCAGATGGGGGCTTTACCATCTAATTGAAATCTACATGGAACGCAATTTGAATCGCAATATTACAGGAATGGAGAATTTACTGGAGCAGTATGAAGATTTTTTAAAACAGCATGTTTATCCTTTGGAAATGGAGGCCATTTATGGGAGTTTCAAGGCGACACTCCCAAAACTTCAGGAGCTAAGGCAAAAAGCAAAAGATAAAGGTCTCTTTGCCCCTCACCTCTCGCTTTCTGAAGGTGGCTTAGGATTAAGCCTACAGGAATTTGGTAGGATATCTGAAACACTTGGAAGAAGCCCCCTTGGGCATTTCATTTTCAATTGCCAGGCACCGGATATCGGCAATATGGAACTTATGCACCAATTTGCCAGTCAAACACTGAAAGAACGATACCTCTTGCCCCTTCAAAAAGGGGAAATTAGGAGTTGTTTTGCCATGACAGAGCCTGAACATGCAGGCAGTAACCCCGTGCACCTCTCTACAACAGCAGTAAGGATAGGCGATGAATACATTATTAATGGACACAAATGGTTTACCTCATCTGCTGATGGGGCTGCATTTACCATTGTCATGGCGGTAACCGATCCCAATAATTCAAATCCTTATCAAAGAGCAAGCATGATTTTGGTTCCCTTAGACAATTCAGGGTACCATTTTGTACGCAATATACCCATCATGGGAGATGTGGGAGAAGATTATATGTCCCATGCAGAGGTAAAATTTATTGACTGTAAAGTACCTGTCAGCAACCTTATTGGTGAAGAAGGTCAGGGCTTTGCCCTTGCCCAGGAAAGATTGGGTCCTGGGAGAATCCACCATTGTATGCGTTGGATTGGTATTTGTGAGCGGGCGATTGAACTTATGTGTAAAAGGGCATTAAGCAGAATGCTTGATCCAGGCAGGCCATTAGCACAGCAGCAGACCATTCAAAATTGGATTGCTGAATCCGTAGCAAGCGTCAAAGCCTCTAGATTGATGGTACTGGCCACTGCCAAAAAAATAGATGAAGAAGGTGCCAAGGCAGCCAAAGAGGATATTTCCACAATCAAGTTCTTTGTTTCCGATGTGCTGATGAAAACATTGGACCGTGCGATTCAGGTACATGGAGCATTGGGCATTACCGACGATACACTGCTTTCATTTTGGTACAGACACGAGCGGGGAGCAAGGATTTATGATGGACCGGACGAGGTACACAAAACAGTCCTGGCCAAGCGGGTTCTAAAAAAATATGCAGAATCATGATTAATAGAGAGCCAAAGGGATTAGAAGGGCTTTTGCCTTATCTCGAAGACAATCTTGGACTTGAACAAAAATCAACTACCCTTGTGCAGTTTAAGGGTGGATACTCCAATCTTACCTATTTGATCACTTCAGCAGATAAGCAATATGTACTTCGAAGGCCTCCATTAGGTTTAAAAATCAGCAAAGCACATGATATGGTAAGGGAATTTAAAGTATTGAAAGCCCTTGAAAAAGCAGAATTTTCCAAAATCCCAAAGCCCATAATCTGTTGCGAAGAAGATACTGTAATTGGAGCTCCTTTTTTTATAATGGAAAAAGTAGATGGTCTGATTTTGAGAAATAAAATTCCGGAAGGAATGGAATTTAGTTCCGATTTCTTTGCTACATTAAGCCGTTATACATTAGATGGACTTTTGGCTTTGCATCAACTTGATCTTGAGTCCTCCGGACTGTCGGCACTTGGAAAACCAGAAGGTTATGTAGAAAGACAGGTTCTGGGTTGGTCTGAAAGGTATTTCAATGCCAAAACAGATGAAATTCCTGAAATGGAAAAAGTATCTGATTGGCTAAAGGAAAATATGCCTGAAAATCAAAATATTGGCTTTATTCACAATGATTATAAATATGACAATCTGGTTTTGAGAGGGCCTGATAACCCCGAAATAATGGCTGTTTTGGATTGGGAAATGGCAACAGTTGGAGATCCTTTAATGGATTTGGGTACCAGTTTGGCCTATTGGGCAGAGGAAGCCGATCCCGACATTTTGAAACTTTTCAACCTGACCCATCCCAAAGGCAACTTTACAAGAGCCAAAGTTATTGATTACTATGCTGCCAATAGCAGTTTGGACCTCAGTAACATGTTATTTTATTATGTTTTTGGAGTTTTCAAAGTCGGAGTGATTGCCCAACAGATATACAAGCGTTATACTTTGGGATTTGCCCAAGATGCCAGGTTTGCCGCCTTGATCCATGTGGTCAAGGCCTGTGGTACAACAGGATTTAAAAGTATACAGACCCATAAAATTTGAACAAAATGAAAATTAAAAGAGTATGCATATTAGGAGCCGGTACATTGGGGACTCGGGTTGCATTACAATCAGCCTTATCCGGTTATCAAGTGGCTATATTTGATATCAGTGCCAAGGCTCTGGAAAGCTCCCAAAAATTGATGGAGAAAATTGTTCATCAGCTGGCAAAAAGCAGTGGCATGGATGATACGGCAGGACGCAATGCCATTGCCTCCATCACTTTTACAGATAATCCCAATGTAGCCATTTGGGATGCAGATCTGATCAATGAAAGTGTGACAGAGGATATTGCTATCAAAAATGCAGTTTGGGAACAGTTTGGGAAAATAGCCCCGGAGAAAACCATTTTTACTACCAATACTTCTTACCTTCTACCCTCTATTTTTGCGGAAATATCCGGTCGCCCGGAGAAATTTTGCGCACTTCATTTTCATGATGTCTTTTATGCCAAAGTGGTGGATATCATGCCACATCCTGGAACTGACCCGCAGCTTATCCCCTTATTGATGGATTTTGGGAAAAGTTTGGAACAGGTTCCTGTTTTGGTTAAGAAAGAAAATCATGGCTATCTTTTCAATAGCATGTTGATGGCTTTTATCGGCGCAGCCGGAAAACTGCTTACTGGGGAAGTGGGATCTATAGAAGATATTGATAAATCCTGGATGGTCAATTTCCATAAACCTATGGGACCTTTCGGTATACTTGATTCAATCGGATTGGACACTGCCTGGCATGTAACCAAAAACAAAACAGATGGAGCTTCGAAGCGCTTTGCTTCCCTTCTCAAAACGTATATAGATGCGGGGAAATTAGGAGAAAAAACCGGTGAAGGATTTTATAAATATCCCAATCCTGCATTTAGACAGGAAGGGTTTTTGGAATAGCTTAAATTCATTTCAAAATTTACTTTATGTGATTAGCCAATTTAGCCAAACAATGCTGTTAGCTTTTGTTTCAAATAGGATTTTCTATGTTTTTCCCCTCATCTTCTTCCTGTCCTGTAATGGGCCTAAAGAAAAAAATAGTGCTCTAAAGGAACTGGGCACTGAACAAGTAGTGACGGATAAATTACAATTGGACAGTTTTGGGTATTTCGAGGAAGTTGTTGGATGCAGTTGCTATTTGGCATTAGGTCCTTCGGAGTTTGGTAACCTAGAATTTATTTTTGCGGAAAAATACGGACTTCCAGATGGAAGTGGTTATGGATTTATTAAGGTGGACCATGAGATGGTACGTTTAGAGGTCATTTCGGTGGAAAATGATCCACAAGGAAAATATAGAAATGTCAAATTAGGAAATGATTCTCTTGAAGTACGGGTACAACTGGATATAAACCAATCTGAAGAACCAGAAGTATTGCCCGCCCAAGGAACTTTGCAGATACATCTGGATGGAAATCCTTCCTTGATGGAAAATGTAGTTGGAGTTTGTGCATGCTAATTGAAGCTACCTAAGATATAAAAGTTATTATACAAAAAAACCGGCCCTCCATAATTTAATTATGAGAATTGTGCCGGTTTATTTTTTGTTAGGATTTAAACTTTTCGGGGAGGTAAATCAAAAGCTATTGCCTCATGTTCAAATTTTCCCCTATGCGACCCGTCGCAAAATGGTTTGTTATTTGAATGTCCACAGCGACAGATACCTAGCAGGGTCCTTCCTTGAAGGCCATAAGCATTTCCTTGATTATCCACAATTTCAAAATCCCCCTCAATTTTCAACGAACCATTAGGGTTCACAGTAATTTTGGTACTTGCCATATTTTTTTGGTTTTGCTCGTTTATAAGTTGACTAACTTACATAAAAATAAAAAAAA
>NZ_SLAP01000018.1 GCF_007126775.1 Cecembia sp.
AAAGGCAATTGGGATGCCTTGTATAGAATGATCTCTGCTGGTCAGGAGGTGGTTTCCCACAATATGGAAACAGTTGAGAGACTATACAGGAGGGTGAGGCCTCAGGCCAAATATGCCCGATCTTTGGAACAAACCAAATTGACCAAAGAATATGGTAAAAGAACCAAAACCGGGATCATGCTGGGTTTAGGTGAAACCAAGGAAGAGGTTTATAAAGCCATGGATGACTTGGTAGCACATGGATGTGACATTCTAACTTTAGGTCAGTATTTACAGCCTACAAAAATGCACATTGAAGTGGCTGAATTTATTCATCCCGATGTATTTGACCATTATAGAGAAGAGGGTTTGAAAAGAGGGTTAAAGTATGTAGAATCCGGACCTTTAGTGAGGTCTTCTTACCATGCTGAAAGACATGTAAATGTGTAATCAGGTATAAAAAAAAGAGGATGGGGCTAAAACTCCATCCTCTTTTTTTGATCTTTTTCTGGATTATTTCAGATATGCTGAAAGCATCCATACCGTCTTTTCTTTGGAGGTAATATAATCACTGATCAATGTGACAGTACCCTCATCCCCCTGTTCTGCCGCAGTTTCCAAGGCTTCCCTTTCCAAATTCAATAGCGTATTCAGGTTATCTCGGATGATCTCGACCATTTCCTTTGCATCCGTCACCAATTTTGCTTCTTGGATTACTGAATTTTCAATAAATTCTTCAAAGGAGGAAAATGGCCTGATGCCTAAAGTGAGAATTCTTTCCGCCACTTCATCGATACCAACATTGGCTTCATTGTATAGTTCTTCAAACTTTGCATGCAATTCAAAGAAATGAGGACCGGTAACATTCCAATGAAAATTTCTAAGATTTTGGTAATATATTTCATAATTGGCCAATAAGTCGTTCAACTTTTCCACCAATGCCTTACTCTCTTTTATTTTTAATCCGATTTCGTTTGTCTTCATAATAGTTATATTTATGGTTAAAATTCCACTCATATAGAGCAAAAATAAGGCCACGAAGGGTTAAAAAGATATATTGTCAGATTGATAATATCTATGGAAGAAAGGAGTTTTCTATTTAGATTAAGGCCTGAATTTAGAATGCCATGATAAACAGACTACAGGATTTTTCTGCATTGGATTTGTACAGCAATCAAGGGCGTATCAAATGGCTGGTGGTGATCTGTGCAGTGATAATCAGCTTCGGTTCTATTTTTTATACCAATAAGTTGGTAGATGAACTTAAGGAAAGGGAAAAAAGACAGATTGAGCTTTTGGCCAAAGCCTGGGAATATGCCTCAATTTATACTGACAATCTGACATTTATCAATCAGGAAATTATTCAGCAGAACACCTCAATCCCTGTTATTGTGGTAGATGGGACTGAAAATCCAATTGATTACCGAAACATTAACTTCAAAAATAAAACTACTGAGGAAGACAAAGCGCGGGTTTTACAACAGGAACTTTTGAAAATGAAGGCCCAATACGAACCCATTCCTACAGAGGATGCTTTGGTTTATTACAGGAATTCTGAATTATTGACATCGCTACGATTTTATCCCTATGTCCAACTTTCAGTGATTTTATTTTTTGGTATTTTGGCCTATGCCGTATTTAATCAATCCAAGGTAGCGGAGCAAAACAGAGTATGGGCGGGATTGACCAAGGAGACTGCCCATCAATTAGGCACACCGATAGCCTCATTAATGGCCTGGATAGATTACCTGAGAAATTCCCCGGTATGGGAAGAAAACAAGGAGGTCATTCAGGAGATGGATAAAGATGTCGTCAAATTGAGAATGGTCACGGAACGCTTCAGTTCAATAGGAAGTAAACCCTCAATACAGCCTGAACATGTGTTTTCAGTTATAGATGATGCCATCAATTACCTCAGGCCCAGGATATCATCAAAAGTAGACATCAAGGTAAACGGGTATGGCAATCATGTGGAAGCCCTGATGAACAGACCACTTTTTAAATGGGTGATTGAAAACATCTGTAAAAATGCCGTGGATGCCATGAAAGGACAGGGAAAAATTTCTATTGACATAATTAAAGAAAGCGAACGATTCGTCTGTGTTGATATTTCGGATACAGGTAAAGGGATGGAAAAAGGCATGTATAAAAAGGTCTTTTCCCCTGGATTTACCACGAGGCAGAGAGGCTGGGGCTTAGGGCTTACCCTTGCCAAGAGAATCATTGAGGGTTACCACAAAGGAAAAGTTTTTGTAAAACAGTCCGAATTGGGAAAAGGAACTACTTTCAGAATAGTACTGCACAGCAGCTTGGATGGGATCACCAAGTTCCAGAGAGAAGATTTTGTTGGGCAAAGTGTATAACCCTTACTTTTCTATTTGATGTAAGCATACCTCCATACATTTTTATTGATGTGATGGGTAGCATCGCAAAGGCAACTTTTGTTTTTAAATAAAATATACTGTACAAAATTATGTTTATAGAATCGAATGCAATGGTAACAGAGCTAAGAAATTTTTTTTAACAATTTTTACTTTGGAAACACCAATACATTTAGTTACCCAAGCCTTTAATAAACAGGCTCCTTTGGTTAACTTAAAAGAAATTAAGGAAATCACTTTGTTCAAAACGAGGTTCAGGCAACAAGTATCTTAAGCCAACCCTACTTTTATAGAGGCTGCAAGTATTTTCTCCAGCTATTTCCATCCCAAAGGAATAAGCCCTACCTTTGCAGCCTGAAAAAAAAGCAAATCAGGACTTTAGATGAGTTTGACCAAAGAAATACAGAAGCGGCGGACCTTTGCCATTATTGCCCACCCGGATGCCGGAAAGACCACTTTGACCGAGAAATTATTGCTTTTTGGCGGTGCCATACAGACAGCCGGTGCAGTAAAATCCAACAAGATTGATGTAGCCACCAAATCTGACTGGATGGAGATCGAAAAGCAAAGAGGTATTTCTGT
Source organism: Cecembia sp. (assembly GCF_007126775.1). Lineage (GTDB taxonomy): Bacteria > Bacteroidota > Bacteroidia > Cytophagales > Cyclobacteriaceae > Cecembia. The sequence continues at coordinate 2,943 of NZ_SLAP01000018.1, forward strand.
TGCGACCTCTGTGATGGGCTTTGAATACAAAGGCATCAAAATTAACCTGTTAGATACACCTGGTCACCAGGATTTTGCGGAAGATACCTATAGGACTTTGACCGCAGTGGATTCTGTCATCATGGTCATTGACTGTGTGAAAGGGGTGGAAATACAGACAGAAAAACTCATGGAAGTTTGCCGCATGCGCAATACTCCTGTCATTTGCTTTATCAATAAACTGGACCGTGAAGGACGTGATCCATATGAACTGCTCGATGAGGTTGAAGAGAAGTTGAATATTAAGGTACGCCCCCTATCCTGGCCCATCGGTATGGGGAAAAGCTTTAAGGGAGTCTATAACCTCTATGATAAAAAACTGAACCTCTTTACTCCCAGTCAGCGAAAGTTGAGCGATGACCGCATCGAAATAAAAAACCTCGAAGACAGCAAATTGGATGAGCGGATTGGACAAAATGCTGCTGATCAACTACGGGAAGATGTAGAACTGATCGAAGGGGTATACCCTGATTTTGACCCCAAAGAATACCTTGAAGGTAAAATTGCACCGGTTTTCTTTGGTTCGGCAGTCAACAATTTTGGCGTCAATGAAATGTTGGACACTTTTATCAATATCGCCCCCATTCCAAAAAGCAGAAATGCGGAGGAAAGGGAGGTTAAACCTGATGAGTCCAAGTTTTCAGGATTTGTTTTTAAAATCCATGCCAACATGGATCCTAATCATAGGAATAGGATTGCCTTTTTAAGGATCTGCTCAGGGAAATTTGAAAGAAATAAGCCTTACAATCATGTAAGAGGCCCCAAACCCCTGCGTTTTTCCAATGTGACTCAGTTTATGGCACAGGACAGGGAAATTGTAGATGAAGCTTTTCCCGGTGATATTATTGGCTTGTATGATACGGGAAATTTAAAAATCGGAGATACACTTACAGATGGTGAAAACCTTACATTCAAAGGAATTCCAAGTTTTTCACCAGAAATTTTCAAGGAAGTCATCAACAAAGATGCCATGAAAACCAAGCAATTGGAAAAAGGTCTCAAACAATTGATGGAAGAAGGAGTCGCACAGTACTTTACCTATGAGATGGGTAACCGAAAGGTGGTAGGTACAGTGGGCCAGCTACAGTTTGAGGTGATCCAGTTCAGGCTCAAGCATGAATACAATGCTTCTGTAGAATTTGCCCCAATGAACTTGTATAAGGCATGTTGGATCAGCGGCAAGGATAAAAAGCAATTGGATGAATTCGTCAGATCCAAGAACAGGCACATTGCAAGGGATAAAGACGACAAATTGGTTTTTATGGCAGAATCAAAAGCTTGGTTGCAGATGGTGCAGGACAATTATCCCGAAATCGAATTTCACTTTACTTCAGAGTTTTAATCATCAATAAAGGCCCGGAATTCTTATGTAATCGGGTGGTTTCAACGGTTATAAGAAATAGCGTTTGGATGATACCCATGGAAATGTGTAAATTAAGTTGATAAATGATTGGTTATGAAAAATCAAGAGTTGATTCAAGAGATTGGTAAAGTCTCCGATGATAAAATGGAAGAAAAAATAAGAGGTCTATCAAAGGTTTTGTCAATACAGTAAAAAATAATCGCCTTAAGTAAACTTTAATTGCAACCTTCTTGAAATTTTCTTCGAAAGAAGATTTTGTAAAAATCATTTGAAATGAAAAGAAAACCATTTACCGTAGTCTATGAAGACAATCACCTATTGGTTGTCAACAAGGCTGCCGGTGTATTAGTACAAGGTGATAAAACCAAGGACAAAACCTTGACAGATTATTGTAAGGAATATATCGCTGAAAAATACAATAAAACCGGAGCAGTTTTCTTACATCCTGTACACCGCTTGGACAGACCGGTCAGTGGACTGGTGGTTCTTGCAAGGACCTCCAAAGGTCTGGAAAGGATGATGGAAGTTTTTAGAAAAAGGGAAATCCACAAAGTTTACTGGGCCATTGTAAAAAAGAAACCACAAGAAGAAACCGGTAAACTTACCCATTGGTTGGTTAAGAATGAGCAAAAGAATGTGGTATCTGCTTTTGAAAAAGAGGTTCCAGGATCCCAAAAAGCAGAACTCAATTACAAAAGACTGGGAAAATTGAACGACCATTGGTTACTGGAAGTCAGGCCCATTTCCGGAAGACCCCATCAAATCCGGGTGCAATTGGCCTCTATGGGTTGTCCCATCCGTGGAGATCTTAAATATGGATTTCACAAAGCCAATCCCGATGCAAGCATCAATCTTCATGCTTTCCATTTGGTGTTTTTGCATCCCATCAAAAAAGAGAAGCTTTTTTTGAGAGCAGCGCTACCGGAGGAGGCATTTTGGGAGCAATACCTGGAATTTGAGCCCGTTAAAGCCAAGGACCAGCATTTGGATAACACGTTTAGTGGATGAAAAAAGAAATAGAATTTCGAAAGTGAGAGGTCGGATTTCGGAATGAAAAGTTCTATTAAAGATTAGGGAATAAAAAAACACGAACGAATGAAAAATCTTTTTTTAGTATTTGTTGCATTAACATTCTTTTTTTCCTGTTCTCCAAAACAGGAACCCAAAACCGTCTATTTGGTGAGGCATGCAGAAAAGCAACTGTTAGGAGATGATCCGGAATTAAGTGTAGCGGGGTCTGCCAGGGCTAGAAAACTGGCCCAGATTTTAGCTGACCAACAAATTGAACATGTATTCAGTACTGATTTTGTTCGTACGAAAGCTACGGCGCAGCCCTTAGTTGATGCACAGTCCGGCTTAAGTATTGAGCTTTATGATGTCAAAAAACAGGATGACTTGGTCAAAGAACTCCGCCAAAGAAAGGGCAATGCCCTTGTAGTAGGGCATAGCAACACCATCCATCATGTCGCCAATTATTTTGTGGAAAGCGGCGATAAATTCCCGGAACTGGAGGACATTGAATACAATTACATCTTCGTGCTCACATTGGAAAAAGATGGTAGTTCAAGAGTAGAAAGGAAGGTTTTTAGAGATTTTTGATTGGAATTATTTTTCATATGATGCTTTGCAGCATCTTAGCTGTTTTTTAGCAGGCCCTAAGTACTTACTTTTCATTGTCTACCAACAGCTGTCTTTCAACTGACATTTTTGTAAGAAATTTTTGAGCTTTTTGATGTTTTGGAGAAAGTTTTTATCTTCAGAAAACTTTAAGCATCAATATATGAAAATAGGGTTAACATTCTTCGCATTTATCGCCTGTATTTTGGTATCAAATGCCCAATCGGGGGGAAGTCCAATCAGTATAAATCTTGATGAAACAGGAGGATGCTATGGCGAATATTTCCAAATTTTTTCTGAAAGAGGAGCTAAGCCTATTCCAAACGGAAATCATGATGTTGTGATCAGCATTGTTTACAAAGGCGAAAGTCAATGTTACTTCGGTAAAGCGAAAGTTGAAAATGGAAAATTGGTGCCACCTGTTCAGATTCAAAAGGATGATCTGTCATTTGCCCCCTTATCTTCTTTATACAGAAACCTCGATCAGGAATGGCTTGAGAAACAAAATCAGGAAAATTTATTTGATATAGTGGATGGAATGAGCAAAAGATTCTATTCAGAAGATCAGCAAGCAGGTAGGGTGTTTTTCTACACCTTCATCAATGACAAACAAAAATCCAATAGACGGGCCCCATCCGCTTCCGCTTTGATCAAAAATTGATTTCCAGAGCATTTGTAGGGTTATTTATAAATTGAAGGGTTTAAAAATATCCCAGAATTTAAAAGCAGGCCTTAATTGAAGAAAAATCTCCTCAAAAGCGGAGATTTTTTTATTTATCCTTTGCCCAATCCCAAAGGACTATACTCCAATTTTCTCCGGAAGGATCGGTATATTGATGAATTTCTTGGAATCCGATCCTTGCATGTGCCCGGATTGATCTTGGGTTACGGGTTGAAATTTCGGTGATGGCAAATTCAAATGTATCGTAAAAAGCCTTCCGGTATGTAGCATACAATTTATCAAAAACTCCCAAGCCACGGTAATTTTGTCCGACACAGACCTGTCCAACTACCATGTATCGGAAATCTGAAACCAGCTTTCCTTTGAAGGGGATTTTGTCAAATACTTCAAACATAGGAATCAATTCCGGTACGTCATTTTTACAATCTGCGGTCATGGCCATGGTATAAGCCACTACCTGATCTTCTTCTTTACAAATGACATGAGGGGCAAATTCCTGCATTTTTGTTAAAACCTCAAGATTATGTCTGACAAATAAAAATCCATCATTGATTGCGGTAATGCTGTTGAGGTGGTTTTTTTGTTGAAGGGCAAGAATACCTTGGAGATCTTCTGTAGTTTTTGCAGTTAGGAAGGTTAGGGAGTCCATTTCATTATTCACAAAAGTAAAAGTAACAAATGTTTTTCCGACCTCACAAATCATAAATAGTTAACTTTTGGTTTTCTAGTTTCAATCCTTGTTGTTCTGAAATTGCCTGAGGAGGATTATTCCCATTCTGGCAAAACATCATCAATTATTCGGGCATATCCTCAATTTTTGTGGATATACCCCTGATTCCGGCA
>NZ_SLAP01000033.1 GCF_007126775.1 Cecembia sp.
AGGAAACCTCATTTTTCCGCTCGCCATCAAGATAACTTTTTTGCATGCTTACCTCCACATGCTCAAAATTCCCCAATGCCATAATTTCTGATGACGGAAAATAACCTTCCCCTGCCAACTTACTCATGCTCCAGGTCATTGCTTTAAAAATATTTTCCCCATCACATGCACAGGAAGTGGCCCACAAAAGAAAAAACAAGCAAAAGATACTCCTTACTTTCATTTATTTGGCAGCAACTGCTTCAATCTCTATCAATAGATCCGGATTGGCCAAAGCATATACCGCCAAAGTAGAACGTGAAACCTTATTGGGATTCTGCTCATTGTTGAAATACTCTCCGTAGGCTTTGAACCAGGCATTCCAATCAACATTCCCTTCTTTATCAGGTGCGAGGTATACCCTTAGGAAAATGACGTCCTCTAACCCAAAACCTGCTTCTCCGATGGTTTCCTTAATTCTTTCCAATATTCCAATGCTCTGTTCATAGGTGTCTCCATATCTTTGGTATGTTCCGGGTTCCGCATCCGGGTTTTTTACAGGAGCTACCAAACCTGAAGTATAAAAATATTCTTTACCCTCGGGAACATACACCCCTCTGAGAATACTTGCATCCAGTCTATCATAGCGTACGATGAAATCTTCTTCCTCAGACCCTCCTCTTGTGCTTTGATCAGACACATTGGGCTCACAGGCCATGAAGAGTAATAAAATTGGAATAAATAAATTTTTCATAGTCGGTGTATTTTAAAAGCAAAAGGGCCTGTTACAAACAAGCCCTGCTTTATTATGTTGCAGAATTTAATTCTTTTACTTTATTCTTCACCCTGAGGATAAAATCACTCAGTACATTCATATAATTGATAAAGGCATCATATGGCGTATCGTAATGACTGAAATAAGAGTGCACAGCCCCATCCGAAAAGAATTTGGTACACATGTAATAGAAATGGTCAGAGGTCTGTAAATAGCTCCAATCCCTCCTGATTTCAGGATCATCAATTTTCATCACCTCAGATTCCAACTCATATAATTTTGCAAATGCCTCGTTTTGGAGATCATTTCCCAACCAAGCAGTAAGATCCCGTTCTTCATCTGCCCATGAAATAGGTGTCGGCACCTGAATTTTTGCAATGGGTTTGGCATTTCTCACTACCTCAGTGGTAGTACTGAATCCGAAATTGGTATAGCGGAATACTGCTTCCGGAAGACTCCGCATAAATTCAAAGATTCCAGTCTCAGCCCATTGATGTTCACCAAATGTCTCATAATCCATAAAAAGATTCAACACTTCCTGTTCCTTTGGAATAACGTTGATCCAATTCACAAACTTTTCAGTTGTCAAGGGATAGTCAGACCAGGTTTTATTGCTGAACCTAAAAGCAATATCATCACTCAATTGAAAATTTTTCAAGAGAATCTTCAAATTGGGGTCTTCAGAATTTTGGTAGACAAAATTTGGACTCTTCCATCCTAATATGTGTTTTGCGCCTTCTGTCAACATGCCTTCAAATCCCATTCCTGCCACCATAGCCCCTATTTTATCAGAGTAGATCAACTCTGTATTTCTAAAGACTTTGGTCTCATAACCATTAAATATCCTTTTGATTTTCTCTTTGTGGTTTTCTACCATTCTGACAAACTCATCCTTACTGGCCAAAGAACAAAGTGCATGCGCATCCGTTTCACTCAAAAGCTCCACATGCCCGGTATCAACCAACTTTTTGAAACTTTCCAATACGTCAGGTGCATACAATTCAAACTGGTCAAGACAAACTCCGGATATGGAAAAAGTAACCTTAAATTTACCATTATACCGATGGATAAGATCTAAAAGCAATTCATTCATAGGTAGGTAGCACTTTTGAGCTACTTTTCTGATGATACTTTTATTGGAATAATCATCCCAATAATAATGGTCTTCACCGATATCAAAAAACCTGTATGGTTTTATCCTTAATGGTTGATGTACCTGAAAGTAAAAGCAAATGGTTCTCATGGTTGTTCTTGGTGTAATTTTTCGTAAACAGTAACTAGTTTGGCAGCAACATGCTCCCATTTCAATTTTTTCAGTTCCTCACTGCCAAGTTCCTTAAACATTTTGGAAATACTGTGATAATGCAACAGGCCAAAAATGGCATCTGCCATGGCATCAACATCCCAAAAATCGATTTTGATGGCATTCCGCAGCACCTCCGCAACACCTGATTGCTTGGAAATGATCACAGGGGTATTGTGTCGCACAGCTTCCAGGGGAGCAATGCCGAATGGTTCGGATACTGATGGCATTACATACACATCTGAAATCGCATACATATCATCTACATCCTGGCCTTTTAGGAAACCAGTAAAGTGAAACTTTGTGCCCATTCCCAATTCAGCGACCCTTTCTACCATTCTATTTAACAAATCTCCACTGCCTGCCATGACAAAACGTACATTTGGATCCCTATCAATCACTTTTTTCGCTGCCTCTACAAAATATTCAGGTCCTTTTTGGAAAGTGATCCTTCCCAAAAAAGTGACAATTTTTTCAGGGACATTTTTTTTAACTTTAGATTCTATAATGCTGGCATCCAATACGGCATTGTGTAATACACTTACTTTATCAGGATCTACACCATATTTTTCAATTACCACTTTCCTTGTCAAGTGGCTTACTGCCAATACGTGGTCTGCGGCAAGTAAACCTGCCTTTTCTATTTCATACACAGGGCCACTTCCTCCTCCTTCACCTGCCCTATCAAACTGAGTGGCGTGAATATGGGCGATAAGTGGCTTTCCTGAAATTTCTTTGGCTGCAATACCCGCAGGGTAGGCCAACCAATCGTGGGCATGAATGACATCATGGTCCTTTGACTTGGCAATTTGTGCCGCTACCAAGGCATAGCGGGAAACTTCCTTGATCAGGTCTTTCCCATATTTTCCACTGAATTCAAACTTATTGGAAAATACACTCTCATCTACATCTGTCCGGTCATGCATGGCATGATCAGTATATTTCTTAAACTCTTCCGGCCCTAAATAAGGAACCAAAAAGCTACTGACTTCCAAATAGGTAAGGTTTTTCCATATTTTTTTGAACTTCCGCTCCCTGTAATCGATGACTACATCGCTGGCATTGACAAAATCTGCCAAGGGTTCCTCATCTCCCCAAAGCTTAGGTACCACGAAAATGATATCCTGCTTATGGTGAACCAGACCCTTTACCAAACCATAACAGGCGGTTCCCAGTCCTCCGGAGATATGTGGTGGAAACTCCCATCCAAACATTAAAACCTTCATATGCAAACAATTAAATATTTTTGACTAAATACATGATACGGAGTAGTTCTCCAATACTCCACGCTTGGGAAATGGCTCCCTTGGGCCTATGCGGTGGATCACCGTCATATATTTCGGCTACCGTTCCCACTCCATACTGGCTCATGACACCATCAAAACTTTCTATGATTTTTTCAACGAAACGCTTACCCGATTTTCCATGCAGCCTGAGATATCCCTCTACAAAATGTCCCAACATCCAGACCCACACTGTACCATTATGGTAAGCCTGATCTCTTGTAAACTGATTGCCATGGTAATATCCTTTGTAGCCTGGATCATCAGGCGCCAAAGAACGAAGACCTCTATTTGTCAGCAGTTTTGATTTTACAATCTCCAAGATGGCATCCATTTGGCTTTCCTCTAAAGGAGAATAGGGCAGAGAGGTTGCAATGACCATATTTGGGCGAATCGACCAATCTTTTTCAAAGCCATCAACATAATCTGCGAGATAACCACGCTCTTCATCCCAGAAAACTTCATGGAATGATTTCCTTACGCGTTCCGAAAGAGACAATACCTCTTCATCTCCTGTAAGCTCATGGTAAAAACAAAGGGCATTGTACCAAAGGGCGTTGATTTCAACAGGACAGCCAATCCTGGGAGTAACCGGACCGTCTGAATTGACTGCATCCATCCAAGTGAGTGCAAGCCCTTCCTCTCCCCCATAAATAAGACCGTTGTCAAGCATATGGATATTGAAATCCGTACCCAGCCTGAATCCATCAATAATCCCTTTCATTTTAACCAAATAGCGTTTCTTGATGGTCTTGCTGTCACCTGTAAAAGCTATGAACTGTTGTAAAGACCAAAAAAACCAGAGTGGAGCATCCATAGAGCTAAGATTCCGCATAACGCCGCTTCCCACATTGGGAAATAAAGGCCCATGCAGATCTTCTACCATGGTATCCATAATGGCCAGAAAAGTATCCTTATCTCCTTGGGTCAGGGTAAGGCCCGGAGAGGCAACGAAAGTATCTCTTCCCCACCAGCCAAACCATGGATAGCCGGCAATCACATGGGTTTTCCCATCTCTCTTTTGAATAAACTGGCTGGCTGAATTGATCAGACAGTTTTCAAAATTATTGCGCGGTACCCGGCGTGCAATTTCTTTTTCAAAAGCACGCTGACGGGTACTTGGGTCAGCTTCTATCAGCCCTGCTGAGAAAATTACCGATTCTCCTTTTTCAATATCAAACTCAAAATGACCCGGTAAATAAAGGTCTTCTTGGTATTCATAACCCCGCTCTCTTTCTAAAATATATTCGAAATTGTGGTACCAATCAGGTTTGGAATGGAATGTATTCTTTTTAGAAAGCTGAAGGTAAAGTGGGCTATATTGTGGGTACAGCTGAAACTTGGCCCCATTGGGGAGTTTTTGAAAATCTTTGTTAATTTGATCATTCGCTTTGCAAAGGTGGTGGTAACCCCGGAAAGCAAGAAAAGGCTTGATCTGTATTTTGGTAGGGGAATGTGCTTCCAGCAATGTATACCGGATCATTACCCTGTCTCTGTTTGTATCCAAAATGAGCTCTTTCCGAAGAACAACCCCACCTACCCGATATGTAAGTTTGGGAATGGGCTCAGATGTAAAGTCTTCTAGGTATTTATGCCCCCTCGGGGAATAATTACCGGGAAACTTGCTGATACCCAAATTAAAACTCGAACCCCTTTGAATGATGGTTTCATGGACAGTAGACAACATCACATGCAATTGCTCATCAATCTGTGGCTGAGGTGCCACAAGAAGCCCGTGATACTTTCTGGTGTTACATCCTATAATCGTAGTACTGGTATAGCAACCGCCCCTATTGGTACGGATAATTTCCCTATCCAGCGAGTAATTCAGGTTGATAAGTTGGGTTTTGTCAAAATGGATATAACTCATGCGTTAAAAGTTTGAGATTTCCATAAAAATACCCTTTTGGGCGGGAAAGAAAAACTAATTCCCATAAAAATAAAAGGTTATGTTTCCATAACCTTTCAATTTTAGCCCTTTCACGAACGAACGCCTTCTTTTTGCATTTCCTCAAAGTTTCTCAATGACTCCTCAAACTTAGATATATATAATCTCACAGTCTTCAAGTCTACCGGTTTCACCTTCGGGAATTTTGGCGAAGCTTTAAATAATGTAAACATGCATTTATCTCTTTTTAATACCATTCAGACAAAATTTATGCCATTTGGGTTCATTGTCAGTATTAAAAACTAAGAAGCCCCTCAATTCGGGGCCTTAGGGTGGAAGACCGGATTCGAACCGGCGACCTCTGGTGCCACAAACCAGCGCTCTAACCTGCTGAGCTACAACCACCGTATTCAATTGTGTTCAGGGGCTTCTCCCCGAACGGAATGCAAAGGTAATCTTTGATAGTTTCTTTTACAATACTCAATCCTGTAATTTTCTGGAAAATTTTAAACGTTGCCCTTTTTGGCTTTCATCAAAATTGCCATTATCGTACACAAGATGTCCGGAAACGATAGTGTGCGTAACTTTGGAACGAAAAGTATGGCCCTCAAATGGGGACCATCCACACTTGGACAAAATATTGTTTTTATCTACTTTCCAAGGACTGTCAAGGTCAACCACCACCAAATCTGCATGGTATCCTGGCCTGATATAGCCCCGCTTCTCAATTTCAAAAAGAATGGCCACATTATGGGCAGTTTTTCGGGCGATTTCATCCAATCTGATTTTTCCATCATGGTACATATCCAAAAGGGCAACTAAACTATGCTGTACCAAAGGACCGCCAGATGGGGCAGCAGCATAGGCCTTACTCTTTTCCTCCAAGGTATGAGGGGCATGGTCTGTTGCTATCACATCTATATTTCCATTTAAAACCCCCTCCAGTATCCTATCCCTATCTGCTTTGGTTTTTACAGCAGGATTCCATTTGATTAGATTTCCTTTTTCCTCATAATCTTCCTCCGAGAACCAAAGGTGGTGGATACAGGCCTCCGCTGTAATTCTTTTTTCTTCCAAAGGAATATGGGGATCAAAAAGATCAACCTCCTTGCCGGTACTGATGTGGAGAACATGCAGCTTGCTTCCATATTTCCTTGCCATATCGACTACTTTTTTGGAGGCGTCATAGCAGGCTTCCTCAGACCTAATTTTGGGATGAAATTTGACTGGAATATCTTCTCCATATTCCTTTTTGTATTTTTCCAAATTTGCCTTAATGATGTTATCATTCTCACTGTGCGTGGCAATCAGCATTTTACATTCTGCAAAAATGCGCTCCAGACTTTCCTGATTATCTACCAGCATATTTCCAGTAGAAGAACCTTGGAATACTTTGACCCCACAGACATTTTCGGGATCCAGTTTTAAAATCTCATCTATATTATCGTTGGTTGCTCCAAAAAAGAAGGAATAGTTGGCCAGGGATTTTTCTGAGGCAATGGAATACTTTTCTTCCAGCAAATCAATCGTAACGGCCTGAGGAACGGTATTGGGCATCTCCATATAGGAGGTGACACCTCCAGCTACTGCAGCCTTTGCCTCCGTGTAAATCTCAGCTTTGTGGGTCAAACCTGGCTCTCTGAAGTGTACTTGATCGTCAATCAGACCGGGGAAAATGTACTTCCCATCTGCTTGTATGTGGATATCTGCTTCAAATTCTGAAAGGTCTTTGCCGATATTATAAATCAGGCCATCTTGTACCAAAACATCAGATCGGGTTATCTCCCCTTCATTTACTATATTTGCACCGGTTATCAGTATACTTTTCATCAGCGTTTAAGGAATTTGGTTCTTTAAAATCATCTTCAAAAATGACGATCAAATTAAGCTTGTCTTAAATTTCAACCTGCTTACACTCAAAAGTGTTCACTTGATGGCCATTGAACGATTGATCCAAAAATACAAAATCATGTCTGATAGCACACCTACTTTTGAAATTTTTAAGTTGAACAAACAGCTTTTGGAAGCCGTGAGCGAGACAGGCTATTCCAAACCTACGCCAATACAGGAAAAAGCCATTCCTTTGGCCTTGGCAGGACATGATGTACTGGGTATTGCCCAGACCGGTACAGGCAAAACTGCAGCCTATGTACTCCCCTTACTGATGAAAGTCAAATATGCACAGGGAATCCACGCAAGAGAATTGATTCTGGCCCCCACCAG
>NZ_SLAP01000219.1 GCF_007126775.1 Cecembia sp.
CATTTTTTCCCAAGTTCTATACATCATTCCTATCCGAGGATTTTTTGATAATTTGTCAGCATGTCGGTGATAAAAATGCCAATAAAGACTATTGAATGGACAGGCTTTATCTCCGGTCTTTTCTTGCTTCTTGTAGTGACAGCCTTTACAATAGTCACCCATTTTATCAATATAATTGGCTGAACTGACGTAAGGCTTAGTACCCACTATTCCGCCATCCGCGAATTGACTCATTCCTCTTGTATTTGTGATTTCTACCCATTCAATGGCATCAATGTAGATTCCCAAATACCAGGCATCAACTTCATCAGGATGGATTCCGGCCAAAAGTGCAAAATTTCCTGTCACCATGAGTCTTTGTATATGATGCGCGTAGGCTTTTTCCAAAGACTGGCCTATGGCATGCCGAAGGCAGTTCATTTTTGTCTTTCCTGTCCAAAAAAATTCAGGAAGTTTTCTTTGGTGATCAAAATAGTTTAGCCCGGCATATTCCGGCATTTTATCCCAGTAAACACCCCTCATGTATTCTCTCCATCCTATGATCTGCCTGATAAAACCTTCAGCCTGGGCAATGCCAATGCTGTCCTGATTTTCAAGCCAATACTTTTCTACTTTTTCTACCAACTCCAATGGGCTTATCATTTTACTATTCAATGCAAAGCTCAATCTACTGTGAAAAAGGAATGGATCACCCGTATACATCGCATCCTGATAAAGCCCAAAATACGGCAGTAACTGTTTACAAAAATAATCCAGTACTTCCAAACTCTCTTCTCTTGAGGCCGGCCACTCAAACGCATCTTCCTGAATTTCGCCTATAGTTTGGATTTTTTGGGTTTTAATTAAATTGACCAAATCACTAACATCCTTTGGATGTGTCTTTGCTGGTTTTAATAAGTGAAGGTCTTTTAGCTTATCTCTGTTTTCATGGTCATAGTTCCATTTACCTGTAAGCGGCTCGGTTCCGTCCATTAAAATCGAAAACTTTCTTCTCATTTCCCTGTAAAAGGACTCCATCAAGTAAGTCTTTTTACCCTTGAAAAAATTACCTAAAAATTCCCTATTACACAAAAAATGTTCTGTATCATAAACCCTAACCTGGCAGGTGGAATATGCAGAGAATTTGCTTAATTGCTCATCTAATCTGTGCTCATCGGGCAATTGGTATGCAAAAAGATCGATTCCATTTTCTTTGATAATTCTTGTAAGATTTTTATCGAGATTTTGTTCGTTATCCGGATGATCCAGACTCAGATACAGCACTCTATGCCCCTGAGATTCCAAGTCATTGGCAAAATGACGCATCGCAAGAAAAAAACCTACTATTTTTTGTATATGGTGTCTTACATAGTCTGTCTCTTGACGCATCTCCATCATAAGGTACAGCACCTTGTCGTTTTTTTCCTTGTACCAACTGTGCTGACTGTTCAGTTGGTCTCCTAAAATCAATCTGAGAATATTTGGCATAATTAAAGAGACTATGACCAAATAATCCCATTTGCCGGGTATTGTTTAAAAATCCTGAAAATTAGTGGCTTTCAAATCAATATTTAAAGCAGGGCAGAATACTCCCTTTTCTTGCTGATTGTTTGGAGTTTCCTGCTAAAAAAGATAAGCGCATTGAGACTTCATGTGCGCCTCCTGTATTAGCCTGCCCCAATTGGGACAAAGTAAAATCATAACTGTAACCAATATCGAGTCCATTGCCAAGCGATACTCCTAAAAGTCCTATCAATGATTCATTGTTGGGCAATCCATTCTTCAAAGCAGGAAGGCCCCTGTACCAAATTCCTAATACAATTGGCTGCAAATGTATTTGTGCGCCAAGGTCCAGCTGTTGAAAAGGATCCTGATGCTTATAATTAAAAGCCAAAATCAACTCTCTTCTATCCTCTGTATTATTCATATAATTACTCATCATGCCTTTGGAAAGGTCAAATTTCAAACCTCCGTGAGCCGATAATTTCATGGGCCACCGGGAAAGCTGATCATCTACGAAAGAAACATTAGGTTGCGTCAAGTGGTGGGCTGAAATACCAAGCCACCCAATCTCATTATTAAATAGCATACCAAAGTGATAATCCACATACCGATGTCTACTGTCAGGGCCAAACAACTCCCCACTAAAATCTCCAACTGCTCCTGTTCCCCTGTCTATTTGGGATTCAAACACAAATTGATTGAGGTTGGCATCCCTAGAAAAAAAACTGGCCTGCCCCCCCAACCGCAAAAAACTTTTTAAGCCAAGTTGAAGTCTATAGGAATAAGCCAAACCCACTTCTGATGTACTTAATCCGGCCATAGTCTCGTTCATACCGTTTACAATTAGGCCTATTCCTGAATTAAGATTGAAAAAATAATGATCAAAATACGCCGAATAAGCATTCAGGCTATGGTCTAATCCCGGCCATTGATTCCGATAGTTGACACCAAAACGGGTCATTTCAGAAGATCCTGCAAAAGCTGGGTTCAGAAATATGGGAGCTGCATAAAATTGGGAAAACTGAATATCCTGAGCCCTCAGCAAATTGAATGCTGACAAAAAGATCAATATCAAAAATAACTTCCTCATAAAATTAACGCACTAAAGTCATGGTGCCTGTTTGCTGCACCGTTTCACCACTTATAGTGGTATATTGGATTTTATAGACATAATTGCCTTGAGGCAGAGGCTGGCCCTTATAAGTGCCATCCCAGCCTACAATTTCTAAGCCCCTGGACGTATAAAGATGCTCTCCCCAATAATTGAAAATATCCATTTCAAATTGGGCCAGTCCTTTGACTACAGGTTGGAATAGATCATTAAGTCCATCTCCGTTAGGTGTAAAAGCATTAGGAACAGTGACCCACTCTTCTTGCTCCAAAACATTCACCGCCCTGCTCTGTAAAGAAGAGCATCCATAGATATCGTATGCTCTTAGGGTAACATTGTATTCTCCTGAAGTTTTAAATACATGTACAGGATCTTTTTCCATCGTCTTGTAACCATCTCCAAAATCCCACTCCCATGCAATAAAGTCTTCAGCAATTTCACCTTCAAAAACCAAAGGTTCCAGTACATGCACTTCCTTCTCAGAGGATATGGACAACTTCCTTACATTAAAATCTATCTTATTGGCTATGCTATTATCAAAAGGAAAGGAAACCCTGACTTTCTCCCTCACCTTACAGCCAGCATTATCTAAAACCTCAACGGTGATTTCTCCGGAATCCCTAAACTCGATCTCTTGTTTGCCTTCTTCTCCATTGCCCCATAAAATGGTAAAGGGACCCGTTCCACCTTCAATTCTTACCCAAGCAAAGCCTATTGCCTCACCGGAATCACAGTCTAAATCCAAGGCTGTCTCAATTCTTACCGAAAACGCCTGGGGTTCCTCTATTACAATATTGCTTTCAATCGTACATCCTAAAGCATCTTTGACTTTTAGGGTATAGGTGCCTCCTTTAAGCGTTCTCAGGTTTTGTGTTTTAGCACCATTGCTCCAAGAAAAGGTATAGGGAGCTTTTCCTCCTTCGACTTCAATATCTATTTCCCCATCTTCTGCACCATAACATTGGTTATGCTGAACCCTTGCTACTTTTACTTCTACTGATGCAGGAGATTCGATTTCAAAGGATTTTGTAATTGTACATCCAACTTCGTCCTTGATTATTACTTCATATACACCTTGCTGCAAGTCGTGGATATCTTTGGTACTTTTCCCATTGGACCAGATAAAAGTATAAGGAGCAGTGCCTCCTGTTACTTCTAAATTAATAGATCCTAAAGTTCCATGCATACAGCTGATAGGGCTGATGCTTTCCTTAACCTCAAATGAGTCTGCATTGGATTTGATTTCAAAGCTCAAGGTAGCATCACAGTTATACATATCGATTACCCGAACGGTATAGTCTCCAGGCAATAATTCAACTGCCTCCAATTCATCTTCCAGTCCATGGCTCCAAATAATTTTATAAGGCTCTCCACGTCCAAAAAGTATATTAATTTTAGCCCTCCCATCCGGAGTACCTGAGCAGGATGCAGGCTCAATACCATCCATTTCAACAATCAAAGGGAAGGGGGGCTGGATTACTATTCTTTCCTGATGCTCAACACCCTGGCTATCCTTAACAGTGACAGTGTAGGTGCCTGCATACAAATCATTTCTGCTACTGGACGTATCTCCATTACTCCAAATGAATGTATAAGGAGGTAATCCTCCGGAAACATCAAGGGTTATTTGTCCCCTATCGAAATGATGGCAAAGCGACAATTTGCCAGAAACATTTACCCTTAATCCTTCTTCCTCTTTTTCAAAAAGCTTCAGACTTTGGTCCGATAGATCATATGCCCAATATATTTTTGGTATGGAAACGGCATGAACCTGATGCAGCATTCCAATCATCAGGAACCATCCCAATATTTTCCAAATACCCGACATTTCTCTGAATTTTAACCTTGATTTAGCCTTGCATAAATTGCCTTTTAAAACAATGAATTTGTATTTCATTATTTAGAATAAAATTTTATGCTATTTGAATAATTCAAAATGATATATCTATTCAAACACGTTTTTTGTTAATATATTAAATAAAATACTGAAAATACAAGCTTTAAAGATTCAGGTTTAAAAATGAAATACAGCTCAAAAAAATTAAATTTTTCTTTATAAAGTTCAATATTCAAAAATGCATGAACTTTCTGCTTTTTTTAAGATTTAAAATGCAATCTTGCTTAATTACGGGTATTGGAAATTTTTAAAAAATTGCTGTTCTCATTTGAAAAAAGTAAAAAATAAAAAAACCGGAAGAATGTTCCGGTTAAAGGTGAAATCAGTTTTAATTTATAAACCTATATCTATTTGATGCTTCAGAATATCTTCAAATGTTTCCCTTTCTCTTATCAGATGGGCTTTCCCATCCAATAACAAGACTTCAGCAGGTCTAAATCTGGAATTATAGTTGGAAGCCATACTGAAGCCATAAGCACCTGCATTTTTTATGGCAATGATATCACCTTCTTTTACCTCTCTTAATTTTCTATCTGCTGCAATGGTATCTGTTTCACAGATATAGCCCACGATAGTATAAACCCGCTCCGGTCCATCCAAGGTAGAAATATTGACAACGGTGTGGTAGGCATCATACATCATTGGGCGGATAAGATGATTCAAACCTGAATCTACACCTACAAAAGTAGAGGCAGGTGTAGATTTGATGACATTGACCTTCACCAATAAGTTGCCGGCTTCAGAAACGAGAAACTTACCGGGTTCAAACCATATTTCAAGTTCAGATCCATATTCTTTACAAAAATCCTTAAACGCCTTTGACACTTTAGTCCCTACTTCCTGAATATCTGTAGCAATATCTCCCGGCTTGTAGGCTACTTTAAAGCCTCCTCCAAAATCCAAAAACTTAAGTCCTTTAAATTCTCTTGCCGCATCAAATAGGATCTCAGCGCCTTTCAAAAAAACTTCTGCATCCAAAATATCCGAACCGGTATGCACATGGAGCCCAATGATATTCAGGTCATAAGCCTCCACCACTTTGATCACGTGTTTTAACTGGAGTATGGATATTCCGAATTTACTATCTATATGTCCCACTGAAATTTTTGCGTTTCCCCCAGCAAGGATATGAGGATTAAGCCTAATGCATATGGGAATCTGATTCCCATAGTAAGTTCCAAAATGTTCCAACATTGGAATGTTATCAATATTGATCATTACGCCCAAATCCACTGCTTTCTGAAACTCATCAAAAGAAACACTATTTGGAGTATACATGATTTCATGTGGCTCAAACCCAGCATGCATACAGAGCTTGACTTCTTCTATGGAAACTGCATCTACGCCAGTCCCTGCTTTCTTCATCAATTTTAAAATATTGATATTAGAAAGTGCTTTGGTGGCATATTTAATTTTCATATTAACAGTAGAAAATGCATCTTGGAGACGCTTAACCTGATCCAGAATTTTCTGACCATCATACACATAGAGTGGTGTACCATATTCTTTGGCCAATTGGGTCAAAGCAATTCCCTGCACTTGATATTCCTTATCTTTGATTTCCATGAAACGCGTGATTTTACGGCAAAGATAAGGATAGCCTGAGAAAAAAAAAGGTGGATGCCTGTTGCGCCAATTTTACATTATATCAAATTTTTGCTTAAAGAATCCCAGAAAAATCTAAATTTTCCTGATTAAAATTGGCACAGGGTTCTGACTGCTGTTAAAAATTGTTAAGCTTCCCGGCAGTAGGGGATTATCCTTTAAATTTGTACCATGTCTAAAACCCAAATGAAAATTATCATCCTGCTCATGTCCATAGCCAGTATTGGACTGATTGGATTTCAATATTATTGGGTGAATAATGCCATCCGCATCAACGAGGAAAATTTTGAGCAAAATGTTTATCAGGCGCTTTCCTCAGCTGTAGACCAATTGGAAAAAGGAGAAACCAGTGATATCTTTTTGTCTTATCTCGCAAAGGATACTTTAGCTCAAAGGCTCCTTTTTCAAAAGATTGAGCCAATTGAGGTGATGGTCAGGCAGCGTCCCGTCAGTAGGAGGAGACCTTCGGTAACAGATTCTATGATGCAGCAAACCATTCCCAATGTTAGCCAAAGGTTTCGGCGGCTTGTGGAATCCCGAGGCTTCGATCTTTCGCTCTTATCCGATTTAGATAACTTCTTCACTTACCTCAACCCACAGATTGCTTCATCCATATTTACCCCTGATGAAATGGAGATCCTCCTACAGGAGAGAGAAAGACAACTTCAGTTTTTTAATCAAATGGAATCATTTAGCGGCAATAGGTTCAACAATGAACAGGAATTTGAAGATGTTTATAACATCCCCAGAGATGCTTTAGAAAAGATCCGCTATGCCAATATGAAAATCGAAGCAATGAATCAGGCTTGGGAAGAATTGTTGGAGGGTCAAAAAAATGTTTTGGATAGAATTGACACAACACATCTGAAGGTACTCATAAAAAACCATCTCAATGAAAGAGGAATCGAACAACCTTTTGACCTTGCAATTCTCAACGATCAGGGAAATCTTATACCAGTTGGCCCGCTAAACAATCCGGAAAAGATGATAACAGGGATTCAGGCAAGGTTATTCCCCAGTGATTTATTGGGAAAGGAAAATAGCATTTTGATCAATTTCCCAAAAAAGCAATTATTTATTCTACAACAAATATGGCTTCCGGTTCTCAGTTCCATGCTTTTTACAGGCATTGTAATATTTTGTTTTATATATGCTATCAAAGTCATCATCCGACAAAAAAATCTGTCAGAAATTAAAAATGACTTTATCAATAATATGACGCATGAATTTAAAACACCAATTGCTACTGTAAGTCTTGCCGTAGAAGCTTTGCAAGACCCTGACTTGGTCAATCAGGACACCTTCAGAAACAGGTATATCGGAATCATTAAAGATGAAAACAAGAGGCTTGGATCACAGGTAGAAAAAGTTCTCCAAGCAGCTACTTTGGACAAAAAAGATTTTAAACTAAAGATAGAACCCCTAAACATCAATAATGCTTTGGAAAATGCCAAAGAGCATATCCTGCTCCAAGTTGAAAAAAAAGGGGGGAAGATATTATTTGAAAGTCAGATTAAAAACCCATATATAGAAGGCGATGTCTTCCACTTGACCCATATTATCAATAACTTGCTCGATAATGCGATCAAATATTCCCATTCTACACCAATTATCAAAATTAAATCTTGGGAGGAAAATGGTCACATCATGATAGCTGTAAGTGATAATGGTATAGGAATGTCTAAAGAGGCCGTGAAGAAAATATTTGATAAATTCTACAGGGTACCTACAGGAAATGTCCATGATGTCAAAGGATTTGGCCTTGGCTTGGCATATGTCAAAACGATGCTTGAAGCACATAACGGTGAAATACAAGTAAATAGTGATCTTGGAAAAGGAAGTACATTTACCATTAAACTCCCAAAAAAGCAATGAGTAAAGCAAAACTTTTAGTAGTCGAAGATGATCCCAATCTAGGGGATATCCTTCAGGAATATCTCAGTATGAAAGGTTACGATACAACTCTCTGCCGGGATGGGGAAGAGGGTTGGTCCAAATTTAAGAAAGACAAATACGATCTTGCAATTTTGGATATCATGATGCCAAAAAAAGACGGCTTTACCTTGGGTAAGGAAATCAAAAAAGTTCAGGAAGACCTTCCTATCATCTATCTCACCGCAAAGAATCTAAAAGATGATATCATTGAAGGACTCAAAATTGGGGCCGATGATTACATTACCAAACCCTTTAGTATGGAAGAACTGCTTTTAAGAATAGCTGCCATCTTGAGGAGAACGCAAAAGAGTAGCGAAACTCAGGTTTTAAAAATCTATAACTTCGGGGATTTTGAGCTGCACTACGATGAACAGTATATAAAAAGCCCTTCAGGTGTGCACAAACTCACCTCCAAGGAAAATGAACTTTTACGTTTACTTGCTTCTGAAATGAATAAATTGGTCAATAGAAGCCATGCTTTAAAACATATTTGGGGAGACGATTCTTATTTCAATGCGAGAAGTATGGATGTATACTTAAGTAAAATCCGAAAGATTCTAAGAGAAGATCCCAAAGTCCAGATCATCACAATACATGGGGAAGGATTTAAAATGATTGTCTCAGAATGAAAGCCAATATCTCCAGGATAAAAGTATTTGGGATTAGTATACTTTTTATTGGCATTTTGCTATACGCCTGTGGGGGTGAAAAGTCCTCCAAAAGTGAATATGAGGAATCAGTTCTTAACCTTGGGCCAATGGTTCGGATAGAGGCTGCTGATGCGCACTTGCCCTACCTTTTTACCCAAGAAAATAAGGTGTTTTTATCATGGGTTGGAAAATCTCAGGAAAAAAGCCAACTGTTTTTCAATCAGATTTTGGATAGTCATTTGGGCCCTATAGAGCTGGTAGCGGAAGGAGATGATTGGTTTGTCAATTGGGCTGATTATCCCCAGATTTCTACATTTAAAGATGGTAGCCTATTAGCCGTATTCCTTAGGAAGAGTGGTCCAGGAACATTTTCCTATGATGTTCTGTATACAATTTCCAAAAATTCAAAGGACTGGAGCGAACCAACGGTTTTGCACGATGACAAAACGCAGACTGAACATGGTTTTGTTTCGATGATCGCTTGGGGAGACAATATGCTACTCACTTGGCTGGATGGAAGAAATACGCTAGCATCTCAAAATTCAACTGGACACCATCATCATGGGCAGATGACTTTAAGGGCTGCCATGATCGATAGCAATGGACGCAAACTTGAAGATTGGGAATTAGATGACAGGGTTTGTGATTGTTGTCAGACTGGCACAATTATGAGCGGGAATGGCCCTCTTGTGGTATTTAGAGACAGATCAGAAAATGAAATAAGGGATATCGGATTGGTCAGGTGGATGGATGGCGAATGGACACAGACCCAACCGGTCTCTATGGACCTTTGGGAAATTGCAGCTTGTCCGGTTAATGGACCTCGAATCAGTTCTTATCAAAATGTCGTAGGAATTACTTGGTTTACTGCCGCTAAAGGGCAGCCGGCAGTAAAAATCTCGTTCTCTAAAGATAACGGTAAAACATTCGAAAATCCAATCCGGACAGACGACGGCAAGCCAATTGGTAGGGTAGGTATTGAAATGCTCAATGAAGAATCTGCATTTGTAATTTGGATGGAGAATCAACGTATCATGGGAAGGGTTGTAAACATTTCCGGAAAATTAGGGCCTCCTCTAAAATTGACGAAAACCAGTGAAGACCGTTCAAGTGGATTCCCTCAGATGAAAAGGCTTTCTGATAAACTTTGGTTTGCCTGGACTGTGGAAGAAAAAGAATTTAAAGAGATACAAACTGGATCAATTTTAATTGATGCTTTGAAGTTTCCTTGATTTTTTAGGGCAAATCTTCAAAAACAAGAATTTCCAAAAGGGTTTCCATTTTTTCCTTTAAATGATTGATCCTTGGCGAAGGGTACAAGTATGCTGCCTTAACCAGTTGAGCATAAGCTTCCTGATAGGCTTTTTGATTAAATTTTAGTATTGCATCATTGTAATATTGCAAGCCTGCCAATTCCTTGACATCTATTCTGTTCAAAACCTGGGTATGCTTGACTGAGGGAAACATTCCTCCTAATACGCTGGGCACTTTGAAACCCTCCACAGATGGTGGACCTTGAAAAAACTGCTGGTCAAAATCCGCGACTTCCTTTGCCCCAATTACAAGGCCATTCAAAGGAAAAGTACTTTCCATAACAAAATCAACTCCATTGAAATTCCCCTTCAAATAAACATGTGCATCGGTTTCTACAATGTAATAAGGAATGCCATAACGGTCCAACAGTAGTGCATAAAGTCCGGTACCTGTTACACAGTCATAAATCCCTTCTGCTAATGTATTGGAAAAGTTAGCATGTGTTTCATATTGATTTAAAAGCGATTGATGCGAGATATAAAATATGTCAGATAGAAAACGGACTTCCCCTCTTTTTTTTGAAGCTTTTTTATCTAATCTTTTGACAAGTTTATTCCAGTTTTTAATGCCTTCCTCTAGGTTAGGATGAAGGGATTGAAGCAAGAAAAAGTGTTCATCATCATGCTGTTGGAATAAGCGTTTTTCATTATCACTTTCATAAACTTTAATTGACAAGCTGCCAAAGTCATCCTGTGCTTTGGAATTGATGTTCCAAAACAAAGTTAGGATCCCTAAAAAGAGAAATCTGGTCATAATTATCTGCGTATTTTGCCAACTCATCATTCTAAAGTTAACAATTAATTAACATTAGGAAAAATAATAGGTTATTTTGTTAACATTACCTTAACATAAAAACAATGGGATAGGTTGGCAATTATTGGAAAAACTAAAAAATCACCGAATTACTGCTAAAATTCAATTTTTAATTATTGATGGTGGTAAGGTTCATTTTTTAGAATGGTAAATGCCCTGTACAATTGCTCAACAAAAAACACCCTTACCATTTGGTGTGAAAAGGTCATTTTAGAAAGGGATATTTTATTATTTGCCCTTTGATAAACTGCTTCAGAAAAACCATATGGACCACCTATTATGAATACTAACTGTTTAAGCCCTGTATTCATCTTCTTTTGGATAAAGGAAGAAAATTCCAGGGAACTAAAGGCTTCCCCTCTTTCATCCAAAAGGATAAGATCATCAGACGGATGAATTTTTTTTAAAATCAATTCACCTTCTTTCTCCTTTTGGACCATATCGTTGAAATTTTTGGATTTTTTAATATCAGGAAGCACTTCAAAATCAAATTTGACATAATGTCCCAATCGTGCCGCATATTCTTCTGTCAATTGCTTGATAGCTGAATGGTCAGTTTTTCCTATAGCCAAAAGTTTGATCTGCATCCGACAAATTTAAAAGCTTGTTTTGAAATCTATGGAAAAACCAATTTAATCATTTTACCACCCATCAATTTTATTTAGACAAATGTTGGCTGTTTGTATATAAAAACCACTAAAATGTAAACGAATAAATTTATAGTGAAAATCTTAATTCTCTGAAAAACAATTAGATATCTTTTAAACTTTTATAAATATACTAAACAAACTATTCCAAATCATGAGAAAATTATTTAGCCTTGCAGTATTGGTTACATTTTTTGTAACATCTGCTTTCACAGTAAACAAAAATGCTTCAATTTATGATGAGAATGATATCGTAGATTTAGCAGTTCAAACAGATTTTCTATCCACGCTAGTTGCGGCTGTCCAAGCTGGTGATTTAGTAGATGTATTGAAAAGTGATGGTCCTTTCACGGTTTTTGCTCCTACTAATGATGCATTTGCAAAATTACCTGCAGGTACAGTTGAAGAATTGCTGAAACCAGAAAATAAGCAGCAATTGATTGCGGTACTCACTTATCATGTAGTACCGGGAAAAGTCTATTCAAAAGATCTTAAAGATGGAATGAAAGCGAAAACAGTTCAGGGTTCTGAAATCACTATTTCATTAAAAGATGGAAAAGCGATGGTTAACAATGCAACTGTTTCGGCAGCTGATATTGAGGCTTCAAATGGTGTGGTGCACGTCATTGATACTGTTATCCTTCCAACAATGTAATTCCCTGTGTTTTATTATTGAAAAAGCCTGAGTAAGATCTCAGGCTTTTTTTATTTAATCAATTCTTTTCTTTTGAGGATCGTTTCTAAAAATTTCTTTTCATTTTCCGAATTGAAGATTTTAAAAGGCAGGTGAATATATTGTGCTTTAGACATTTTTAAAATATATGCATCCTTGGTTACTTCTGCGGTTTTGATCATATCCCATTTAATCGGCATTCCCTGTTTGGTATTCAGCTTCATTAGAATCTGTCTGCTATCTATTTCATAGGCCATTTTTTCGAAAATAACTTTATTTTGTTCCATTTGGGTCACACCTGCAAATTGAATAACCCAAAACAACCAATATAGGACATAAGCCAAAATCGCCATGCTTATCCACCACCAAGATGGAATCCAAAAATATCCGCAAGCAATAGCCACTGCTATTAAAGCAACCCACCATTGTTCTTTTAGAATGTTGACCAAGCCTAATTTTATATAAGTTCCTGTCTCTAATTGATATTTCTTTGTTTTTACTATCATTATTAAAATTTATTTAAGTCCGCAAATATCTCATTATATCCAATATTTCACAAATTCGGCGCACTTCCTTCAAAAAAAAACTCCTTTTACATAATCAAATTTGCATCTAATTGGTTAAGAGATTGACTTCTAAGTACAAATGTGTTAACTTAAGGACAAATTCAAATTATATGAGTAGCCTTGTAATCGATTTGATATTGTGCGGTTTTGCCTACGTGGTGCTGATTTACTTTGTGGCTACCATGACAAAATCGAAAATATCCAGAAAAGACGGAAATAGTGATGATGGAGATGGAGGTGTAGAAGACTTCTCCCCACCGAAAATAGACTTGCCTCCTGGTGTCATTTGGCCTTCAGGTTCTCCAAAAACCAAAAAGCCTAATGAGCCTGTTGAGGTTTAACTACATTTATTACATACCCCTGTTACCAGTAAATTCACCTCTTTATTAACGTATCCTTCGGGAAGCTTAATTTTTGGTAAGCTTACTTCATCAATGCAAATGGTGCGTCCGCATGCTTCACATTTAAAATGCACGTGTTCGTGATCGTGTCGGTTATGACTTCCCTCGTGTCCATGTGCACATAAAGCATATTTTGTAGCACCGCTATCGTCCAGTACCTTATGGATGAGGTCAGTTTCAAGGAAAGTTTTTAAAGTACGGTATATAGTGACTCTGTCAAAAACCTCTTTTAAATCTTCCTCCAGATCAGCATGTGATAAAGCTGACTTTTTTTCCATAAAAGTGCGCAGTACTTCTTTCCGGCAATTGGTAATCCTAAGTTGGTGATTTTGAAGAATTTTGACGGGGTTTTGGGCCATTTCATTTCAATTTTACTTAATATGTAAAAATAGGGATAATTTCCTTAAAGGAAAGCGTGCTGCTTTTGGCTTTCATTCAAAATCAAAAAAAGCGGCATGGAACTCCCATGCCGCTTGGATCAAATCAAAAGGAAACATTGTCCATTAGGGTTCTAATATGGCCTTTATCCTTTCTACACTGTCTTCCAAGTGCATTTTAGATACCCTGTCATTGGTTCTCGGGATGGCCACAGCTATTTGTTTTTGTAATGTCCTCAATTCGGCCCGGGCTATTGGCCGGATATCGGATTGAGAGGCGTTGATCTGGGGTCCTACCCTAGACCTGAATTGCGCAGGAACATTTGGCTCATCCCCTGTAAGCAGTAATTCCAATCTTTCTATATGTGCTCTTTGCAGGCTCCTTCGGTGCACATCAATTTTTTTACCGGATGGGAGTTCAGACCAGATCCCTGCTCGAAGGTCATCAAAAAGCTCTACCATGGAATATGCCTTATCCCCGTTAATAGCTTCATTCTCTATTACCCTTCCCAATCTGCCCCAGTCCAAGACGCCATTCAGGGCATTAACCTGAACACTCCTTATTCTTTCAAGATTACCAAAATCTCCGATTCTACTAATAATTTGATCATCCATTAGCCACTGAGGGGTTGTAAATAACTCCCTATTTAAAAATTGTATCGCCCTTTTCTGGGTGGCCTTGTCCACATGTACATAGACTGCCTCAGCTTGCCCCGAAGATTTATACAATTCATATACACCCCCAACATTGGTGCGAACATGACCCATATAACGGTTAAATTGCCCTACTACTTGTCCGTACATTTCATTTAGATCACTGTAATCTTTAAATGGTTTATCATTTTCCGCAGTCCATTCCATAAGATTGGGCAAAATCACTTTCAGGTTTTTGATCCCATATTCGGAAGCCTTCATCGCATCATCACCCAAGTCTTCACTTTGGGAGCTTGGATCATAGGGATTGCCCTGCCTACCAAATCTATAGACAGGATCATTTTGCCTGGCCAAAATCCACTCGTCTAACACCGGTTGCTCATCTTCAGGGGTTTTTGCGTCCAAAATTGGCCTATAACCCCACATGATGGAATATTTGTCATAGGGACCCACATCAGGCATCAGCGAAACCCCTTCATCACCGGGCTGAGCAATGTAATTGAACCTGGCATAATCCATAATGGATGGAGCCGTTCCAAATTCTTTGGTAAATGTAGCGCTTCTCAGAGAATCCACTGGGTAAGCGTGGGAAGCAGCAAAGTTATGGGGAAGTCCCAATGTATGTCCTACTTCATGGGCAGAAACAAAACGGATAAGTCTACCCATTACTTCTTCGCGGAACTTTACACCTCTGGCTTCAGGATTCACAGCAGCCGTCTGGATAAAAAACCAATTTCGCAACAGATTCATTACATTATGGTACCAGCCGATATCAGACTCGATAATTTCCCCTGATCTTGGATCTGAAACATGGGGGCCATAGGCATTTTGAATATCTGAAGCAAAGTACCTGATTACAGAGTACCGGGCATCTTCCGGACTCCAATCAGGATCCTCTTCCGGAGAAGGCGGATCCTTTGCCAATATGGCATTTCTAAATCCAGCTTCTTCAAAAGCAACATTCCAATCCTCTACCCCTTGCTTTAAATATGGTCTCCATTTTTCAGGTGTAGCAGGATCAATGTAAAAAACTATTGGCTTCTTGGGTTCTACCAACTCTCCATTCCTGAACTTATCATAATCTTCTTCTTTTACTTCAAGCCTCCACCTGTCAAGAAATGTTCGTTTGCTAGCCCTCTGCTCATCAAGACCATAATCTATCACTGATCTGGAAAACCAACCTACCCTGCGGTCTGCCAATCTCTGCATCATTGGCTTTTCAGGTAATAAAACCATTGAGGAATTCATTTCTACAGTGATCAAACCTGTACTTCCGTTGGAAGGTGGTTCAGTGGCCGCATAGGTCATTACATATCTGGCTTCCACATTAATCGGATAAGGACTTATTCTTTCAATGTAGGAGCGATCAGCATCCAAGCGGGTAACTTTAAACTGGGTCCTTCTATTTCTGGGCAATCCCAGAGCCTGAACATCCTTGCTAAAGAGATCTGTTACGTCGATCACGACCCCATCATCATTTTTTGCTTTGGCCTTGATATCAAATTTCTGTAAAATGGGTTCCAGATTTGAGCTCCTGACTGCTGTAAAAATAGGCAGGGAGTCTGAAGCCGTATTGCTATAAGATACCACTTTAAGCAAAACATTATCCATATTTCTATCCCATCTAACAAGCAGGGTATTGGTTCTTTCCCCTCCATAACCAATCCCATCTGCTGTCTTTGCAATGGTGGTAACAACCAACATTTCTCTTCCTAGCAGGGTATCAGGTATTTCATAGAAATACTTTCCGTCAATTTCATGAACATGGAATAGGCCTTCTTTAGATTTGGCTTTTGCGGTAATGATTTCATCATAAGGCTTGATTCCGTTTTTAGATACGGCAGGTTTGCTGGCGGCAGGACTTGATGTTGTAGCTGCCACTTGCCGGTTTTTGGAAGTCTTTCTCTCTTTTCTTTGGGCCATGGCGTCATCATTGACGAAGACCATAGCGAAAATTAAAAGAGAAAGAAAACCACTTTTAAATCTCATTTGGGTAAACTTCTTCATTTTTTTACTGTTGGTAATTAAATAGACTTTTGAAAATAACTGCGCAAAATAAGTTATTCTTAAATTGAAATGGGCAAATTTGATAAACGGCAAATCTTATTAATAGAAGGTTTATATGGATAAAAACCATTGGGAAATCATCATCATCGGAGGAGGACTGGCTGGACTTATTGCTGCCCATCAATTATCGAAAGCAGGCAAAGATGTCTTGCTCATAGAAAAAAAACAATACCCGTTTCATAGGGTCTGTGGAGAATACATTTCGAATGAGGTGCGGGACTTTTTAATAAAAGAAAACCTTTATCCAAGTGACATTGAGCCTGCTGAAATTACAAAATTTAGGCTTACTTCTGTAACAGGTAGGCCTGCTGAAATGGATTTAGACCTAGGAGGATTTGGTGTGAGCCGTTATTATCTTGATGAGTTTCTTTATAATAAAGCCTGTAGCATCGGTACAACATTCCTTTTACAAACACAGGCCGAAGATGTTTCTTTTATTTCTCAGGAGGATATTTTTGAAGTTAAATTACAAGGTGGGGATATTATTTATGGAAAACATGTGCTCGGAGCATTTGGAAAAAGGTCCAAAATAGACAAGCAATTCCAAAGGGATTTCATGAAAACCAAATCTCCTTTCATTGGAGTAAAGTACCATGTACGCGTGGAGTACCCGCAGGATATGGTTGCCCTTCATAATTTTGAGGGTGGATATTGTGGCATCAACCGTATTGAAGAGGGCAAATTTAACCTTTGTTATCTGGGTTCCAGGGAACAGCTAAGAGCGTTTGGCAATATTCCGGAAATGGAAAGGCAGGTCCTTCATAAAAATCCCCATTTAAAAGCCATCTTTGAAAATTCCGATTTTCTGTTTGATAAACCAGAGGTAATCAATGAAATCAATTTTTCCCCTAAAAATCCCGTCGAAAACCACGTGTTGATGATAGGGGATGCCGCTGGTCTGATCACACCACTTTGTGGAAACGGGATGGCCATTGCCATACATACGGGCAAATTGGCTGCAGATACCATCCTTCAAAGCAGAGACAGACTTAGCATTGAAAAAAAATATTCCCAACTCTGGAACAATCATTTCAAAAAAAGGCTTTGGATCGGTAGAAAAGTGCAATGGTTATTTGGTTCACAAATGGTCTCCAGCCTTTCAGTAAATCTGATGCGGCACTCTGAATTTGTTGCAGGAAAAATTATGGAAAATACCCATGGAACACGAGTTACTTGATCAAAGTACCTGAAGAATTTGTGTGTTTTCCAAGAAGTACCAAATAAAGAAAGCATTGAGTGCAAGGCCTGATATCCTGTTCATCCACATGGTCCAGGAATAATTTGCGTATTTCTCTCCATTTTTTCGAATAAAAACAAACCAGATACTAAAATAAAGGACCACCGGCAACATGGCCAATAAGAAAGCATAGAAAGCAGACTCCTGGCCTCTGAATGAAAAATACCATGCAAAACTTATCCCGGCGACCAAAAACCAAATCGCTGAAAAGGAAAAGGTTCCTTGGACCCCAAGCTTCAAACTCAATGTTTTGTCCCCTCTTTTGGCATCTTCCTCATGCTGATAGACTTGAGTCAATGGATAAGAACCCCAAAGCATCAAAGATGTAAGCAAGCCAGGAATAAAAACGTGGGACATATTAAAAACATTCCAACCAAAATCACTTAACCCTGCATAGGCCATACAAAAAGTAAAACAGCCTTGAAAAAAACCTGCTATTATCCAACTGGCAAATGCATACTTTTTCAATCTTACAGTAGGATGACTGTACGCCATAGAAATCAAACCATAAACAAGCAGCATGCTGGCAAATTGCCAGTTGATAAGCCATCCCAAAACCAAAGACAGGACAAAAAAACATAAAGAAAGGTAATATAATCCAGTAGAAACTTTTGGAGGAACTCTCAGCCCACCTATACTTTTTTCATCTTTATCGAAATAACTGTTGTATCCATTGCTTGAGGGGTACAAAAAAAGATGCAATGCAAAAAAAACCAATAATAACCTTTCAGGATTATGATTTGGCGTCAATGCCAAAGAAAAAAAGAAAACCGGCATCAAATAAAATGAAAAGGGAATCCTTAGGTGTAACCAATTAGACCATTTAAACATATGAGAAAATTTTATTTTTAACTTTTGGTACTGGGTTATGTTTCATCTATGCTACCCAATTTAGAAAAATAAGTTTAACTTGATTCAATGAATAATCAAATAGTGAGCATCGGTACTGCTAACCCGGGTGAAGCCATTCCTCAGATGACAATCAGCAATTTTATGAAAATTGCTCATGGCCTTGAGGAAAGGGATTCCAGGGTTTTGAATTTTGTTTACCGACAATCAGGAATAGCACAACGGTATAGTGTACTGGAAGATTTTAAATACGATGATCCTGAAGCATTTGTATTTTTCCCAAAAAATCATAGCCTTGATCCTTTCCCGGGAACAAAACAAAGAATGGAAATATTCAAATCATTTGGGTTTAATATAGCCCAAAAGGCCATCTCGGAATGCCTTCAAAATGGAATGACTTATCCCAGTGAAATAACACACCTGATCTTAATCTCCTGTACAGGTATGTTTGCACCCGGATTAGAATTGCAAATCATTCATGAGATGGGCTTTAATACTGATATAGAAAGGTATGCCATTCATTTTATGGGTTGTTATGCTGCATTTAATGGAATCAAGCTTGCCGATAAAATATGTACTGCTGATTCTAAAGCCAAAGTATTGGTGGTTTCTGTTGAATTATGCACCATTCATTTCCAAAAAGAATACAATGAAGACAATTTGCTCGCCAACGCCATTTTTGGGGACGGTGCTGCCGCAGCTTTGGTAAGCAGATCAGAAAATGGATTAGGCATAAAAAAATACAACTCTAAGTTGTTTAAAAACGGAGAGAAGGACATGGCTTGGTCAATTGGTGATTTTGGGTTTGAAATGAAGCTCAGTAAATATGTCCCCGAATTGCTTCAAAATGGACTCCTTCAAATTCTGGGTTATTTGGAAAAATTTTTCAAGCTATCAGAAATAGAAAATTATGCCATACATCCTGGAGGTAAGCAGATCCTTCAAAAAGTAGAAGAAGCTTTTGGAATCGGGGTAGAAAACAACCGCTTTTCCCATGAGGTGCTTAATAGTTATGGAAACATGTCTTCAGCTTCTATTCTTTTTGTGCTTAAAAAATGGCTTGAGACAGATCAAGCATCTGGACGTGTATTGGCAATGGGATTTGGGCCAGGACTGACATTGGAAACCTTGTTACTGGATAAAAGATGAGCATTTTTTCCAAAAGAAGCTTGAAAAAAGAATGGATGGATGACCTTGAGGCAGAAGGAGAGGTTTTGGTGCAGACCTTAAAAGAACTGAAAACCATCAATAAGCTTTTAGGGGGAAATAAGGTGACTACTTCCGCTTTAAAAAAAATTGTCTCAAACCATCCAAAAAAAAACTACATCATAGCAGATATAGGCTGTGGAGGAGGAGATATGATCCGTATCATGGCCAATTGGGCCAAAAAAGAGGGAATCCATTGTCAGTTTATTGGTGTAGATGCCAATCCCAATATCATTCAAACAGCCAAGGAAAACCTAAAAGATCTTCACAATGTGGTGTTTGTTTGTCAAAATGTGTTTGATGAGGCCTTCCTAAAAGACAAAGTAGATATCATTACCTGTACACTTTTTACCCACCACTTTACAGATAGGGAATTAGTAAGTCTTTTTCAGAATTTCATGTTAAAATCTTCCCTTGGAATGGTGATCAATGACCTGCATAGGCATCCATTGGCTTATTACAGTATTCGCTTACTTACCCAGCTTTTTTCAAAATCACCTATGGTGAAAAATGATGGCCCGCTTTCAGTTTTGAGGAGTTTTCAAAGAAAAGAACTGTCCTATTTGATAAAAACTACTGGATTCCATAGTTTTGAAATTGAGTGGAAATGGGCGTTTCGATGGAGAGTAATCGCTTATTCTTAAAATAACCTAAATTAAGTTTAAATGCTTTCAGATCTTGATATTGAACATTGGGATGTAATTCAGTCCAAGCTAATAGATTTATTGTTTCAATTTGGCCCTGCTTTGATCAAAGCTATTATACTCCTACTCATAGGAAGGTATGTTATCAAGTTACTGATCAAACTCTTGAAAAAAGTATTGGAAAGGTATGAGGTAGATCCCTCATTGTCTACTTTTTTCAAGAGCTTTCTTTCTGCTCTGTTATGGGTACTGTTAATCATTTCAGTAGCGACAACACTTGGCATGGAAATGACCTCCTTCATTGCCATTCTGGGTGCCGCTGGCTTGGCTGTTGGTCTTGCACTTCAAGGTTCGCTTTCAAATTTTGCTGGAGGAGTACTGATTTTGGTTTTCAAACCATTTCGGGTAGGAGATACCATTGAAGCACAGGGAACGCTTGGTTCAGTAGAAAGTATTGATATACTCTATACCAAAGTCAGGAATTTCGACAATAAGGTAGTCACCATTCCCAATGGTGCCCTGGCCAATAATTCCATTACAAATTATTCGGCCAAGCCAACAAGAAGGGTAGACATGAAGGTAGGTGTTGCTTACGGCACTGATCTTAAAAAAACCCGGCAAATCATACTTGGCATTTTAAATAAAGATGAAAGGGTGCACGATGACCCAGCTCCGGTAGTTTATTTTGGCAACTTTGGTGACAGTTCCTTGGACCTCACCATCAGGTGCTGGACAGATGCAGCAGACCTTTGGCCTGTCTATTGGGAAAGTATGGAAGCCATCAAAGAAGCATTTGAAAATAATGATATCGAAATACCATTTCCACAGCGAGTGGTTTACCACCATTATCCTGAAGGGAAACAACCTGAATAAGCCTTGGAGCTGGTTGATGAGGTTTGTTTAAAATTTATAAAAATCGTAAATTCATAGTTTGAATATCTTTTAATCTTAAATTTCCAGTTATGAATTTTGATTTAACACAGATTACGGAATTGATTGTTGCCTATGCTCCAAGGGTACTTGGCGCAATTATTACACTTGTTGTTGGTTTTTGGATAGCAGGTTTAATAGCCCGAAAGGCCAAAGGTTTGATGGATAAGAATAATGTGGACAAAACCTTGGTTCCATTCATTTATTCATTGATCAATATCACCATCAAAGTTTTGGTACTTTTCAGTGCCGCTTCCATGTTTGGAATCGAGGTGACATCTTTCATTGCTATATTTGGCGCATTGGCATTTGCCATTGGATTGGCACTTCAAGGCAACCTCAGTCATCTTGCGGCAGGGATTCTAATTTTATTCTTCAAGCCTTTTAGGGTAGGTGATTTTATAGTAACCAATGGCTATTCAGGTACAGTCAAAGAAATCCAGATTTTCAATACCATACTTACTACTTTGGACAATAGGATTATCATTATACCAAATGGGGCTATTTCCTCTAGCCCATTGGAAAATTTAACTGCCAATGCCTCCAGGAAAGTACCTATGACTTTTGGTATAGGTTATAAAGACGATATTGATAAAGCAAGGACTGTACTTCAACAAGTCGCAAAAAGTTGTGAATTGATAGATCATAGCCAGCCTATAGATATTTTGGTCACTGAACTTGCAGACTCATCGGTGAATTTTGCGGTTAGACCATGGTGCAAAACGGAAGATTACTGGGGAGTTTATTTTTATATGCAGGAAAATGTCAAAAAAGCATTTGACAAAGAAGGAGTTGGTATCCCTTTCCCGCAAAGAGATGTGCACCATTATTATCCGGAAGGAAAAAAATAAAGCGAAAAGATAAAAATAAAAAGGCCGGCAATTACCGGCTTTTTTTCATTCTGAATCTCACTATCAGTCTTTACCTGATTTACCGTCCTTTTTTTTTCTTCCTGAAGCACAGCCCAAATTATGTTTTAGATCAATTTCTTCGGGAAATCCCCCAAATCCTTCACTAAAATCCCATTCTTTGGCTTCTTCCTTTTTTATTTTAGCAATTTTTTGTTTCTTCATCAGATAGGCCAATTATCAGTAAACTTTTCCCCATTCAAAAAATCGGCCAATTCATATTTATTTAAAAGACAGGATTCTAATTCAGAAGTAATCTGTTCACTATCCAAATCCTGCCCAATAATTACCAATTCATTAAGTCTATCTCCAAAGTGCTTGTCCCATTTTGATTCTATATACTCCTGGTTTTCCACATAAGAAGGATAATACATTCTTTCTTTAAAAGACATACTTGCCCACC
>NZ_SLAP01000047.1 GCF_007126775.1 Cecembia sp.
GGAATACCTTTATGAATTGGAATTGAAAAGGGAAAAATCTAATATTCCGGATTTAAATGTATACAAAATTAAGTATTAATAAAAAAGCCACCTGTGTGGTGGCTTTTTTATTAATTGCCATGTTCAGCCATGAATTGGTCCAAATCTTTTAGCGTTATTTTACCTTCAAAGTAGGCCCGTCCAAATACTACGGCAGTCACCCCAATATCCTTTAGCTTTTTGAAATCATCAATGCTTCTCACGCCACCACTTGCTGCCACACGAATACCAGGGAATTTCTCTACGATCTCTTTATAAAGATCAAAATTAGGTCCTTCCATAACCCCATCTCTTGTAACATCTGAACATTTCAGGTATTTCAATCCCCTTTCATAAAAAAACTGAATATGGTCAAACAGATCAATTTCGGTTTTTTTGGTCCAGCCTCTAACCTTGATTTTATGGTCAACAGGATTAGTATCGGCGGCAAGGAAAATTTTTTCTCTCCCATAAGACATGATCCATTGAGAAAATCTTTCTGGATAGGAGGCTGCTACAGAGGCGGCAGTAATGGAATAGGCTCCATACTCGAGAGATTTGAGGACATCTCCATCCGTGGAAACTCCTCCTGAATAATCAACCTTCAAACTAGTATAACCGGATATTGCCTCCAGAATATGGTAATTTTTTGGTTCACCTCTTCTTGCCCCGTCAAGGTCAACCAAATGAAGCCACCTTATCCCGTGCTCCTCAAAAGGCTGGGCAATTTCCAGTGGATTGTTAGAAATTACTTCCTGAGTAGTAAAGTCACCTCTTTTCAAACGGACACACTTACCGTTGATCAACCAAATGGATGGAATTATATCAAACATATCAATAACTTTAAATCTTGATTCAATATGCCTAAATCTGTAGGATACCGATTAATTAATAAAGATAATACAAGAATGGCTTGTAAATCGCATCTTTCAAAAAAAATTCAATTGCCAAACTAAGGGGGCATTTTATTTTTAAAATGAAAGCTTAGCAATTTTTCCATTTGGACCAGAAGCCCATACACTCGTCTGAGACTTATCTACAGAAACTCCATGTAACGCCTCATCTGAGAAACGCTCCCAATCCTGACCTGAATTTAATGAGAAATCCGATCCATTGGGACCTACACTGATCAACCAATGCTGTAAAGGGAAGTAACAAACACCAGAACGATAACCAGAAGGGAAACTCCCTGCAATCAAAGACCAATCACTACCCAAGTTAGAGGAAATAATGGCATTTTTATCAGCAAGTTCCGGTTGCAAATAATCTCCTCCCACTGCAAATAAAATGTTTTGGTCTATCCTTGTCAATGAGAAAATACCCTGGGCAGGTTCTCCTTGCAAAATTGGAGTTGGTACTTCTTCCCAATTAACTCCCCTATCCCTAGAATGAAATATACTGCTAATATTTCCTCCACTTGCAAACCATACATGATCCCCATAAGCCAATATCCCTGAACCACTGGCAGCAAAGGATCCACTGCCTGGCAAGGCTTTGGGGCTTGATTCCAATTCACTCCAAGATTTACCAACATCCCGCGATACCAAAATTTTCCATTTACCATCAATCTCATCTCCGATGATATAACCACGGCCCCTATAAAAAGTCATGCCATCATAGAAATCTGATTCATCTCCCTTGTGAACCATCTCCCAGTTTTTCCCCCCATCTTCCGTCCTATAGACCAATGCTGGTTGCCCGGCAGATATTGCCACTGCGGTTGCGGCATCAAATGCTTCAATGTCCCTAAAATCTACCGAATCACGCCCATCAATCACACCATAATCCCAAGTCTCCCCACCATCAAGTGTCCTTAACCAAGTTCCGTTGGATCCAGATGCCCAAGCCATGGTTTCAGTCAAGGGAGATAAACCCCTTAAAGAAGCTTGGGTTGGCGTTTCCAATAATTCCCAACCCAAAGGGATAGGCTTATCTTGCTCCTTGTTTTTTGAATCACAGGAAACCAATGTACATAAGAGCAATAAGGAGATTATTATTGCGGACTTCATCACATAAACTGATCAACTTTTCTATACGCAGCAATCAAATTTGCCTCACCTTCCCTGCCCGGACCAGCATTTCCATGTTCCATTCCCAAAATCCCTTGGTAACCTTTGCTATGGATATGCTTGAATACATTCCTGTAATTGATCTCACCGGTACCGGGTTCTTTTCTTCCAGGGTTATCACCTATTTGAATGTAAGCTATTTCGTCCCAACATGCATCCATCAAAGGAATCAAATTACCTTCATTTCGTTGCATATGATAAATGTCATAAAGGATTTTACAGGCAGGACTATCCACTGCTTTACAAATGGCATAGCTCTGATCTGAATGCCTTAAGAACAATTCCGGAGTATCGCTAAGGGGCTCTAAAACCATGACCAAACCATGGGGTTCAAAAACCTCCGCACCTCTTTTCAAGGCTTCGATCACATTACCCGTCTGAATACCGATTGGAAGCCTTCTTTCAAAAAACCCAGGGACCACAGTCGCCCAGGTAGCATTCACTCTTTTTGCTGCTTCTACTGATCTTTTACAGGTATTTACAAAATTATCAATGAACTCCTGCTTTCCAGTAGTCAGCGAAATCTTCCAATTATCTCCACCATCGACTACGAAAACTCCCATGCGCATTCCAAGCTGCTCCAAGGTCTTTCCTATTAATTCCTGCGCTTCCACTGACCTGCCTAAGAGACCATTATCTTCCAAAGAACGAAAACCTTGGTCCGCCATAAATTTCAACTGGTCTACTAGGTCATCTCCAGCATGGGACTTGAACATACCGAAATGTGGAGCGTAATCCATATTGAATGTTGGATTGGTTTTATCCTCTTTTCCAATCCCTGCAAAACTATCTCCAACAGCCGTTACTGCCATTGCAGCACCCAAGCTCATATTTTTGATAAAATGTCTTCTTTCCATGATTAAATCACCTTGGTTTTTCCGGGAACAGCATAGGGATAATAACCATCTTCATTTGGGAGAACTTTAGGCATGGCATCCCAGGTCAAAGCTGATGGCATGAGATCTATATTGGAATTGATTGCTTCTTCCATCGTGATTTCTTTCCCGGAATAAGTAGCATATCTTCCCAAAATTGCAGTCATCGTACTTCTGGCCGCATTTTCGGCATCGGCAAATTTAAATTCTCCTTTGACAATGGCATCAAATAGTTCGTCATGCTCCACTTGATATGGGTTGGGATTATTTTCCCTATCATGATTATATAATTCACCACCTCCCCATGCTGTCAAAACACCATGGTTGCCAGCACTGAGATAAACATTCCCTTTGGTACCTTGGAACCTTTCATCCACCCTATTGGTGGCCCCGGGAAAATGACGGCATTCACTAAATATAACTGTACCATCATCGTAAGTAAATGTAATGGAATGGTGATCGAATATTTCTCCATGGTCCTTACCCCTTCTCACCTGTCTTCCTCCTGTCCCATAGGCCTTTACAGGATAGCTGTTTTTTACCCAATTGGCTACATCCAGATTGTGTACATGTTGCTCAACGATATGGTCCCCACAAAGCCAATTGAAATAATACCAATTCCGCATTTGGTATTCCATTTCCGTTTGTCCTGGTTGTCTTGCATTCACCCAAACTCCTCCATCGTTCCAATATACTTGTCCACCAATGATATCTCCTACCGCGCCATCATGTATTCTTTTGATAGTCTCTCTATAATTGTCCTGATAATGTCTTTGCAGCCCAACTACCACATTTAGTTTTTTTCTTTTTGCTTCCTCTGCTGCAGCCAAGACCTTTCTGATACCCACAGCATCTGTAGCTACGGGCTTTTCCATAAAAATTTGCTTACCCTGATTAACCGCTTCCTCAAAATGAGAAGGCCTAAAACCAGGAGGCGCAGCCAATATCACGACGTCAGCCATTTTGATCGCCTCCTTATACCCATCAAAACCAACGAATTTTCTTTCCTCGGGAACATCTACTTTTTCTTTTCCATATTTATTTAGTATAGGTTCATAACTTTTGTCTATTCTGTCACGAAAAGCATCTGCCATTGCAACCAGTTTGATATTATGACCAGTATCAAATGCTTGGAAAACAGCACCTGTTCCCCGGCCTCCACAGCCGATAACCGCCAATTTGATTTGATCCGATCCAGCAGCATAAGCACCGGGAATACTGAAAGGCTGAATCATCAATCCTCCAGTGACCAATGCAGAGGTCTTGAGAAAATCCCTTCTTGGGTTCTTATTTAGGTTTTTCATAGGTTTATGGTTAATTGGTTATTAGTAAATACTTTTTAAATCCGGTTATGTAATAAACGAACCTATTCCATTTTATGCAATATATGGAAAACTGTTTTAATAATCAGGAATAGGGGCTATGTCATAGTAAGCCATAATTTCCTCCTGACTGGGAGAATGTAATGGACGTACAACACGCAGGCCCAAAAATGGTGCTTCAGGAAACCACCATTGACTTTTGGGGATTTGAGGGTCAATGCGCTTCCAATCTGGCTTGGAATAAAAGCGCCTACTTGACCTTAAATCCTCCGCTTCACTTTTATAATGTCCTCCTCTTACTACACCTGGGTAGAGCGTTTTTATCGGAACAATTGGATCTTTGATCCGTTTGGATTGTCTATTTTGATAAGCATCTGGTAGATATTGGTCCGCAGTCCATTCCATAACATTTCCGAGAATATCGTACAAACCCCAAGGGTTTGGAAGTTTCTGACCTACAGGATGAGTACTGCCATCGGCATTGGCAGCATACCATGCGTAATCATCAAGCTTGGTCTCATCTTCACCAAAAAAATATTTTCCTTTTGCACCCGCCTTAGCTGCATATTCCCATTCTGCCTCTGTTGGCAGGCGATAAAAAACTCCAGTCTTTAAGTAAAGCCATCTACAAAACTGTAAAGCGCCGTATTGGGTCATTCCTATAGCCGGCATATTTTCTTTACCCATTCCAAAAGTCATGTCCAAGTAAGGAATACTTGGTCTACTCAGCCCATCCACTTGAACAGGCAGCGGCTTTTCGGCAATTGCCTCTTCAAAATTTTTATCCAAAAAAAGCTCAAAAACATCCCAGGTTATCTCATGAGTCCCCATCCAAAATGGCGAAATCTCTACCTCATGATTGGGTTGTTCATCTTCCAAACCACCCCCACCCATTTCAAACATTCCCCCCGGTATTGGGACCAAATCAAAGGATTGGTTGGTATCAGGGATGATTTGGGTATAGGGCACAAAATCATTGTTCAGGCCTTGTCTGGCCTGATATGAAAACAGTCCCAAAAGAACAACAGCATAAAATGCAATAAATGGTGAAATCCGCATGATTTACAATTTGCTTTAATTTGTATAAAAAATAAATTTAAAACAAATTCAGAAAAAACGGAAAATTTAATTGAATGCTCAGTGATAGGTCTTCATTATACTTCACTAAAAAAGATCCCCTCCAATAAGAACGTCGACTTCCTCCAGTGCGGCTTTGATCTGAGAATAAGATCTTGTCTGAATATTCAACCCTAACCTTACCACTTCTACTCCTATCCCATGAATAGCTCCTAAGGAATTCAGTTGGCAATGCTCTTGCAATTTACTTTTATATGGAATGTCAATTCGATCGCTATGTGGAAGAGCAGATGACAAAAAAATAAATTGCTTTTCTAAAAAGGAGGGAACTTTATGCCTCATATAAATTAAGGAGGGGCTTGTATTAAATTTGAAATGAAGGCTAATAAAATCTGAGGAGCTCCAATTCTCAGGAATCTCTTTTATAGTAATGGCTGAGGTCCTTTTTATTTCCGCAAAGGCATTGGCTTCATTTCTCAGATAAACAAGCGCTAAAAAGCCTATCAATATAACATACTTCATTGGCGAGTAAGTATCACATTCGTTTGATAATCTCTTTTTTGGGTATTCTAATGCTCCACATCCCTCTTAAATCTCCTAGTTCATGTCCTGTTGCTTTGTCATCAGGATACAGTTCACTCAACTTATTCATAGTTTCTGTATTGATCTCAGAATCAGGATTACCGTGACAGCTAAGACACATGGCATTAGGGATTTTAATTGCTTTGGCAAAAAGCAAAACTTCACCATTTTCCAGCTTTTGAATATTGGCCTCAGTAGGAAGACTATTTTCTGCATTGTATTCAAAAGCTTCCAATATCATCTCCTCGTAATCTTTGGGTTTATCTTCGGGATTTCTATAGGCATTGGAAGCCCTTCTAATTGTCACATTGTATTTTTCCCCAACTTCATTCAAAATGGGCAATGCTTCCAAATTACAAAACTCAATTGCGCCTGAAATTCCGTGGTCCGAAATGGCCTTTTGTAAGGCTGAAATCAATTGCGCCTGGGCGTCCTGCGAAATCTCCTCTCCCCATTCCAAAGCCAACTTAAGCACATCAGCTTCGTTGACTTTCTTCACTTCCATGCTTTTATTTACCTCATCAAAAACTTCCTTACTTACCCTTTCATTGGTACCACATGAAGCTAAAACAAAAATTAAAATGAAGAAATATATATTTTTTCCCATGATCCAGTCTATATTAATACTTAAAAATAGGATATAAATGTGATTTTCAGAAACAATTAATGCTGTTTGTAAAATGCATCTCTTAATTCTTTCGCATAGCATGCGATTAAGCAATCTTAAAGTATTTAATTTTTCAGGATTTATCCTATTTTTGTGTGATATACTTTATTGAAAACCAATGAGGAAACAATTCTACCTTTTATTTTTACTGTTATTTTTTTTCTCTCTAACACAAGCACAAACCTGGAGAAGGCAGGGAGGTTGGGGCAATCAATATACCGGAATAGTCTGGGTCAACGAAGAAGTAGGCTATATATCCGGTGATCAGATTATTTTAAAAAGTATTGATGGTGGATTAAGTTGGGTGGAACAGGGCAGTCCCATCAAAGCCAAAATGTGGGATGTTGACTTTTTTAATGAAACCATAGGGATTATGGTCGGTGAGAACGGACATATTTTCAGTACTTTCAATGGTGGGACTACTTGGCAATTGTCAAATATAGGCTCAGACATTAAATTGAATAAGGTCAAATACCTCAGCGAGCAGAGGATTTATATCGTAGCAGATAATGGAGGAGTGTACCGCTCAAACAACTCCGGCGAAACTTGGGTACAGCAGAATATAAGCACAAATGCCGACTTGAAGAGTTTGTTTTTCGTGCAATCAGATACAGGATACATTACGGCTTCCAATGGACAGGTTTTTAGAA
>NZ_SLAP01000088.1 GCF_007126775.1 Cecembia sp.
CATAAAATGAATGCATGGAGGCATTTGATGAATCAAATAACTCTCCGAAAGATCCCTAAAAGGGTAGACGCCCTAATCAGGTCTTTGTCAAAAAAACAAAATAAAAGCATCAATAAGACTATTATTATCTTGCTTGAAAAGGCATTGGGAATAAAAGATAGGTCTAATAAGAAAAGAGATCTTTCAAAGTTCTCAGGTACCTGGAGCAACGAAGATTTTAATGAGTTTGAAAAAAATACAAAAATCTTTAATAAGATTGATAAGGAGATCTGGAATAATGAGGATCTGTATTGATACAAATATCTATTCAGCCTTAAAAAAAGGTAATCCCGAAATCAGGAAAATACTGGAAAATGCTGATGAAATTTATATCCCCTCGATAGTCCTGGGTGAACTATATGCTGGATTTCAAATGGGTAGCAAGTTAAGAAAAAATATTAAATTAAGTAGCATAAATACATTTGAAGATGCTGTTTTAAATAAGTAAATTAAGTATTGGCTCATTAAAAAAGAAAAGGCTTTGAGGCTCGCCTGATCTGAAGTTCCAAATTCAAGAAAAATTATGGAAAAACCATATATCGTAATCATGGCTGGAGGAATCGGATCAAGGTTTTGGCCTTACAGCAGAATCGATAAGCCAAAACAATTTCTGGATATTTTGGGAACTGGTAAAACACTCCTCCAAATGACTTACGACAGGTTTATTAAATTATCTGATAGTAAACATTTTTTTGTTGTTACCAATTTTAAGTATTTTGATCTTGTAAAAGAACAACTTCCAGAAATACCTGAAAGTCAGATACTCACTGAACCTTTAAGAAGAAATACAGCCACCTGCGTGGCATATGCCAGTTATAAAATTTTTGAGCTGGACAAAAAAGCTAAAGTAATTGTCACGCCTTCGGATCATTTGATTATTGAGGAGAAGAAATTTCATGATAAAATCAATATAGCTTTAAAGGCTAGCGAAGAGGGAGAAAGGCTCATTACTATTGGTATAAGGCCCAATAGACCCGAAACAGGTTATGGATATATTCAATACATTTCAGAACCTGGAAACCATGTGAAAAAAGTCAAAACCTTCACAGAAAAGCCTAATCTCAAATTAGCAAAGGCATTTTTGGATAGTGGGGATTTTGTTTGGAACTCGGGTATTTTTGTTTGGAGCGTAAAAAGTATTATTCAGGCCTTTGAAAAATACATGCCTGAAGTTGCCGAGGTTTTCGAAGAAGGCCGTCAATATTACAATAGTGAAGAGGAGCAATCCTATATCCAAAAAGCATATACTTTGGTGAAAAATATATCCATTGATTATGGGATCATGGAAAAAACCAACAAAGCATACATGGTATTGGGGGATTTTGGCTGGTCGGATTTGGGGTCTTGGATGAGTTTGTATGAAAACTTTAAGAAGGATCAGCATAACAATGTCACAGATGCCAATGTGATTCTATATGATACCCATAATTGTTTGGTTAAGGTAAATCATGATAAACTCGTTGTTATAGAAGGTTTGGAAAATTACCTGATCAACGAAAGTGATAATGTATTGATAATCTGTAAAATGGACTCTGATAAAAAGTTCAGGGCATTTGTAAAGGATGCAAAAAATAAGGGAGAAGGCTTTGTTTAAATAAATGGCTTTTCCTGAATTAAAATAATGGGCCATTTCTTGAAATTATAATAAGATGCCAAATAAAGAGATTACCATAGCTGAGGCACAAAAGATGGTAGATGAGTGGATTACAACCGTAGGAGTAAGATATTTTAATGAATTGACCAATACTGCGATTCTGATGGAGGAAGTGGGAGAGTTGGCCCGTATAATGGCCAGAAAATATGGGGAACAATCTTTCAAAGCTTCGGAGGAAGGAAAAGAATTGGCTGATGAAATGGCAGATGTGCTTTGGGTATTAATCTGTCTGGCTAATCAGACAGGAGTGGATCTGACAGAGGCCTTACATAAAAACTTTGAAAAGAAGAATGTCAGGGATAAAGTTAGGCACAAGCAAAACCTTAAATTGAAATAGGGGTTAAAATGGAACCTCTTTAAAAATGTATC
Source organism: Cecembia sp. (assembly GCF_007126775.1). Classification (GTDB taxonomy): domain Bacteria; phylum Bacteroidota; class Bacteroidia; order Cytophagales; family Cyclobacteriaceae; genus Cecembia. Next base: position 2,063 of record NZ_SLAP01000088.1, read on the forward strand.
ATGAGTAAGAATAAGTATATACACCTATTTGCATTTGTTTTTTTGTTAAGTCTTTTTGCCTGTCAGGAGGATGAGGCACCTCGTCCTTTTTTTTATGGGAATTATAATTTACAAACAATTTCTATGGACAGGGCTATGGACCTCAATAATGATGGGGAAGCCTCTTCAGATTTCCTTAGTCAAGTTGTAGATGGATCGGGCAATCCAGGCAATAGGCTGACCTTACTTTCATCGGAAATGGATGAAATGCAATTTTCACTTTTTTACCCCAATGAATTGACTGTACAATCCGGCGTGCCCATAATCCGATTTCCAATTGAAAATCAATTGCTTACAGTGGTATTTGCTGAAGAAACAAATGCGTTTGCTATACTCAGAATGCAGCCCTTGGTTCCCCAGGCCGGTCAAATCATAGCTATAAACTTAATCGACCGATCCACTATTGATATTGAAGTCAACAAATCACTTTATGATTTTTCGAATGCTGAATGGTTGGAGACCATGGTAACTTATCGTTTTGTAAGGGGATTGATCAATGCATGAAAAAGCAACATTTACCAACCAAGCTCTGCCCTGTTTGCAATAGGCCCTTTACTTGGAGAAAAAAGTGGGAAAAAAACTGGGAAAATGTAAAATATTGTTCAAAAAAATGTGCTTCTATGCGTTCAAAATAAAAAAGGGAGTCTGATAGCAGACTCCCTTTTTTATTTCAATCAATCAATAATCAAAATCACAGGACATATCATCCGAACCAATCGGTGCCCCATCGGGAACCGAAATAGCCGATGGAGTTGAAAGTTCTTCCGGAAGATTGAGAAATGCCTCAATTTTTGCAGCCAAATAGTGGCCGTGATTGGCCACAGAGTTATTTTTGTTCTTTGCACTTTCTACTTTTACAGTTTTAATGCTTTCCAATTTAGCCCTACTATCTGCTTTTACAACAGAACTCGCTCCAGGGTGTTTGGCCAGTTTGATTAAATGGTCCACCAATTTATTTTCAGTCATTAGTTTAACCTGGCCTTCATAGGACTCTTGAATATTATTACTGATCAGTGCTGAGGATAGTTTATTCAAATAATTGTTAAAGGATGGCAGACTCTGATCAAAGGCTACTTGTTGTGCCAGTCTATTGGCCCTGCCAGGTTCAAGAAGAAATGTAAGCGTCATGTCTACTACGTTTTCAGCAGGAGCCAAAGCGTCGAAGTTCAGTCCGGTACGGGATGGAAATGTTTCTCTGTTCCTTGAATATCCCATAGGTCTTGGAGGAATGATATCAATGATGGATTTCGGTAAGGTCAGGTTTTCAGGGGAAATGACTTGTAATAAGGCATCTAATGCTTCATTTTGTGTTTTGGCATCTAATCTTGATTGAGTCCTTTGGTTATCTCCTTTCACCTTGTAGGTATAATCAAGACCACCAATCAATTTGGAAGTCGCTTCAACCTGATAACGATGCATTAAATAAAGCGGTACCAAGGCTTCCTCCATCAAAGCTTCAGGTTGTCCAACCTCAATGGCATTTCTTCCAAAAGTCTCAAGTCTTTTTTTCCTGATCGCCATCATTCTTAACAGTTCTTCAGGAGCTGAGTCCCCATTATCCCAAAGATGTGCTTTAGGATGACTTCCACTTGGATGCCTAGAGTCAACATCTGAAATAAAAGTATGTCCTGCTGCATAGGTGTCTTCAAGAATTTGATTTAAAAATTCTTTTTCTTTTTTCCCTTCGGGTACTGTGGCATAACCATATTTGATAGCCCATTTGTCCCAATCACCGATTTTATCATCATAAGCATTCGAAAAATCCAGATTGCCTGAATCATCCATTGTGATAAATGGGTAAGGATAATCCATTACAGATGCCCTGTCAGTAGGGGAGGAGGCATAAGCATGGGCAAGACCAATGGTGTGCCCGATTTCATGAGCAGATAGTTGTCTCAGTCTAGCCAAGGCCATTTCCAGCATTTCTGGATTGGCAGGTTTACCATCTTCAAATGGCTGCAAGAGTCCTTGGGCGATTAAATAGTCCTGCCTGACCCTCAATGAGCCTAAAGAAACATGACCTTTTATGATTTCTCCTGTCCTGGGATCTCTTACCGAGGAGCCATAAGACCAACCCCTCGTGGAACGGTGGACCCATTGAATAACGTTGTACCGTACATCCATCATATCCGCTCCTTCGGGCATTAATTCCACCCTATATGCATTTTTGAATCCAGCAGCTTCGAAAGCATCTGCCCACCAGTTTCCGCCTTCGAGGAGCGCAGTTCTTACAGGTTCTGGAGTGCCTCTATCCAAGTAATAGATTATGGGCTTGACAGGTTCTGAGATTTCGGCATTGGGGTCTTTTTTCTCAAGCCTATGTCTGGAAATAAATTTTTTCACAATAGGCTCACCAATTGATGTGGTGAAATCCATATAGCTTATATGAAAATATCCTGCTCTGGGATCAAACTCCCGTGGCTGATACCCAGCGTCAGGTAATTCGATAAAGGAGTGTCTTTGTCTGACAGTAACAGCTTCAGGAGAAGGGGTTACTGACCTGATGTAAGCCCCAGAAGGTGATCCTGTAAGTGTCACAATTGCCTCAACTTCTGAATTTTTCGGAAAATTTTTCGTCATTGGATAATGAATGGCACTTCTCGTAGCATCAGGCTTGTAGCTGCCTTGCTTGGCATCGCCTAATTTTTCACCAACCATGTGCGCATCCTGTAAGTAGAAGTTGGTCGCATCGATTAAGTGTTTCCCATCTTTGGTGTCCGCTATTTCAAAACCCCAGATGACAGATTCAGCAAATGCATCCTGTACAGATTTGACCTCATCAGGATTGTCGGTATATGAAGCCCTGAAATCATAATTTTTTTGTGCCAAAAGAATTTTGTTCCCTGCCTTTCTAAATTCAACCACACGCGTTCTTCCCAATTGACCCTTATCCAAACCAAGGTCATTTGACCCAACACCCGCCGGCAGGGAATTGACATAAAGAAATTCATAATCGAGTTTATCGATCTCCAGATATATCTTTCCTTTATCTTCGTCTGTATAAAAATTGAAAAAGCCTTCTTTCTTTTCTAGTTTGCTACGGTCAACTCCTTGGGCACTGAGCCCATAGCTTACCAAAAAAGCAATGAATAAGGTCAATTGTATTGTTCTTCTCATAACTTATGGTGGTTTCTTTAAATTTCCTGAATTTATCAAAAACTGAGCACCAAAAATAACCGATGGTGGAAATTTACCTATTAAACTGGTATCTGAGCTGAAGAGTGGATTCCGTAAAGGTATTTCCTCTGATCTGCTGCAATCCTGAGCCTATAACCTCTCGGTCTGTAAAGATGGTTCTGGCAAATCTTGCCCAAAGTGTAAGTTGACGGGTCAGTTTGTATTGGCCAAGAAAATAATAGCGCATGCCTTGACCATGAAGGGCAGGAATGGAGAAAAGCCAAAGAACATTCCTTTCATAAATATATTGCCTGTTATCAAAATCATCGGTATCAAAAAGTACAATTCTTGATGAAAAACGCCATTTTTGAAAATCAGCATTTAGGTCTTGGCTGATGGCAAAACCCCTGCTAGGCACCCCTTCAAACCGAAAAGCACTACTGTTTACCCTGGATTTTATACTCCACCTGTTGTCCAATTTTTGATCGAGGTTAAACGAAAAATTGGTTTTGATCCCTCGGCCAAGAATATATGGCGACTGGAAGCCTGGATATTCACTGTAGTTCCTATCCTTGGATTCCTGTCTGAGTTGAAGAAAAATCAATGTCTTGCGGCTTGGACTAAAAGTAAACCTGCTAAACCACTCAGTTCCCCAAGATGGAGCATAAGCCCTGAACCTAAGCCAAGGAAATTCAAATCTATCATAATAAAAAGACCAGTTTATTGCTTGATTGGGCTTGAAATTCAATCCTATATACACCCCTTTTTCATTAATTGGTCTTGAACCTTCTCCAAATGCATTGCCATAGAAAGTATGAAAGTTTCTGGCATAATCCCTGTAGAGTAAAGAAAAAGCCAGCTTCGGATGCAGGCTACTCATCATACCTGCCAGGGTTCCTGTTCCGCCACTTGAAGAAACAGCCTTTTCTCCAAAAAAGAAGTGATTCTGGAAGTTGTAAGAAAAATAGAAACTATGAACGGAATTTTTTGAGCCGTAAAATTCAAATTGATTATAAACCCTGGAATTCCTTATAAAAGGGTGGCTGAATTCAGTAAATAAAGTATTGACTCCAAATTGTAAACTTTTGTCCAAGCTATTATACTGAACATTTGCACCCAGATTTTTTTCCCTTGCCCGGTTTTTATAATTGATTTCTGTAGGAGTTCTGTGCAGACCACTTCTTTGTAAAGAAGTAATTATGGCCTGTTCTTGCTCCAAACTGTCCTGAGTAAGTTGAAGATTGGCATCTCGAGGTGCCTGAGAAGCCATAAGTGTGAGTTCCAATGGCCCAATTTTCCGGGTGGTAGCAAAGCCTCTAAAGAACCCAAATTCCATGGCAGCTGTGTAGGGTCGTATCCCGATGCTGCTTCTTCTAACAGTTGTGATGGTTTCCGCCCCCTTACCCGGAGCAAAACCAGCACCAAAGACTAAACCTTGTCCAAATTGTAACTGATAATCTCCAATACTTAAAGCTTTCCAATTCCCTCTGTTATAGATGGTGAAATGGTATGAAAGGAAATTGAACCCAAATCGATTGGTCTGTGGATCCCAAATAAACTCTTCTCCCGGATCCTTGTCAAAGGTCAAGCCCAAGCTGAAGTCTTTGCTTTGCTGCATCCGGAATCTTCCATAAAGACCATTTGGATCTCCCATATACCTGCTGGTCAAATTACCATTGCTTAATGTATCCGGTGCAGTAAAACCCCTTCTTGTTTCCCATACCCTTCTATGCCGGAAAATAAAATAAGCATCCTTGGTTTCGCCAAGTCTACTCCATAAAGAACCCTTATGATAGGCTTTTTCCTCAATCACAACAAATGGCAAAATTTTATAAATTGTTTCCAAGTCAAATTCTGGAATGGCCTGAAGCTCATAGATTGATATAAGATTACCAAATTTTGCCCTGTAACTGAAAAATTGATGGATCTGTCCAGGGCTCAAAACATAGAGGGATTTCAATTCTTCTGGGCTGGCTTTATTCAGATTAATGGGATTCAATAAAAACTGGAGTAAGCCTTCGTAGAGCTCTTCATA
>NZ_SLAP01000014.1 GCF_007126775.1 Cecembia sp.
CCTGCGGCTTTGATAATAGCGAGTGTAGCGTCCATGATTTCCGGACCAATGCCATCTCCTTTTGCGACTGTAATTCGTTTCATTGCCTTTTGATTTTTTGATGTTTATAGGACAAAATTGAGCATTCTATTTCATAAGTTTTTATTTATGTTTAATATACTAAACATAAATATTATTAATGATTTAAGAAAGCTCACACCCCACTTATAAAATCATGGGCAAAAAATTATCTAAAATATTATGGTCAGTAATATTTCTCAAACGAATCAAAAACCTGGATTTCCAGATAGAAAAAGTCAGAGCTCTCCCAGCTTAGTCCCTTTCTTATCCATCCTTTTCCGGCTTTTTGGACTGCCGATGATCTGGGAATTGTAAATCCCAGCGTGACCGCTAAAAACATAGGCCAATACACAGGCCAAGCCTATAAAAATCCCAGATTCTGCTCCAAAAAGTTCGATCCCCATTAGAGTACAAGCCAAAGGGGTATTGGTGGCACCGGCAAATACGCCCACAAAACCCGCTCCAGCCAATAAAGCCATAGGAAGGGGTATCACACCTGAAAGGGCATTGCCCAAGGTAGCACCGGTATAAAATAATGGTGTTACTTCACCTCCTTTAAACCCTGCGCCTAAAGTCAAAGAAGTCATGAAAATTTTAACCAAAGAATCGTACCATGGCAAGGTTTCTGAAAAGGAATCCACAATGGTCGGGATACCCAGTCCGATATATTTGGTGCTTCCCATAGCCCAAACCAGCAAAGCCACCAAAACACCCCCAAATACAGGCCTTAAAGGAGCATAGGAAATATAATGCTTAAAAATATGCGACCAAGTGTGAGTGGCTTTGGCAAATAAGCGGCCTGCAATACCAAAAGCGATTCCTGCTGGAATGATCCATAATAAATTAGGGATATTGATCGCTGGAATGATATCAATGGTATAATGCGTATGGTGGACGTTCCAAAATTCTGAACAGGCATAATCCGCCACATAAGCACTGATAAAAGCTGGTAGAATAGCCTCATACCTTACCCTTCCTATTACCAACCATTCCAGAGCAAATACTGCTCCTGCCAATGGGGTTCCGAATACAGAAGCAAAACCTGAGGCTACACCAATGGTAATCAATATTTTACGGTCTTCTTTGGTCAGTTTGAGCCATTTGGTAAACTGGTCCGCAATGGCTCCGCCCATCTGCACTGCTGTACCTTCTCTACCTGCCGATCCCCCAAAAAGATGGGTGGCTAAGGTACCAAAAAGGACCAGAGGAGCCATTCTCAGTGGAATGGTCTTTTGTGGATTATAAAACTCTTCGAGCAATTGGTTATTACCTTTGACTACTGATTCCCCAAGGTAATGGTAGGTTAGACCTATGATCAAGCCTCCAATGGGAAGTAATGCAATGATCCAGATATTGGCCTCTCTAAAATCAGTTACCCAATTGAGCGAGATTAAGAAAAAGGCAGAAGCAGATCCCGCAATAAAGGCTATCACACCAGCTACTATCAACCACTTTACGGTAAATACAACACTTGGAATAAACTCTAATTGTAGAAATTCCTTGGCTTTCAAAAAAGATTTGACCCTCTCCAACATAAAGGATTTAATTTTAGTTTACAGTTGAAGCAGGAGTCATCAGCACCAAAAATGGGCGGTTACAGGTGGTACCCCATCACCTTGATCTTCACAAAAATATAATTTCTTATCGAATTCCTTAGCGGAAAGCTAAATTTTATGTAATATAAATGAAAATCAACTTGAATTGGTTTAATAAAAATCGAATCTGAATAACATGAAAAACATATTGATCGCCGGGGGATCCGGATTGGTAGGAAAAAAAATCACCCAATTGTTGGAAAGGAAAGGCTACCATATAGCTTGGCTCAGCCGCAATCCTGAAAAATACAGTCAAAAATCCTTTGCTTGGGATGTGGAAAAGTACGAGATGGATCCTGAAGCCATTGCTTGGGCAGATGGAATCATCCACCTTGCAGGAGAGGGGGTAGCGGATAAGCGATGGACGGCATCTAGAAAAAAAGCCATCTTGGAAAGCAGGACAAATTCCACAGCACTGCTTCTTCAAACCATCGAAAAATCAGACAAAAAGCCAGAGGTTTTCATTTCTGCTTCTGCAGTGGGTTACTATGGATTCAACACAGGAGATACCCTCATGGATGAAAATGGTCAAGCAGGCAATGACTTTTTGGCCCAAGTAGTCATTGCATGGGAAGATAAGGTGAAAAAAATTGAAGATTTGGGCATACGTACGGTCATGCTCCGTATCGGGATTGTGCTGGACAATAAAGGGGGGGCTTTGGTAGAGATGCTCAAACCGCCGGTTGCCGCTCCCTTGGGCAATGGCAAACAATGGATGTCCTGGATTGCCATAGATGACCTGGCCAGAATGTTTTTCTTTGCCTTGGAAAATAAATCGCTTAGTGGTATTTACAATGCCGTTGGCCCAAAACCTGCCACTAATGAAGAATTAACGCAAAAAGCGGCTAAAAAAGTAGGGAAGCTGTATATGGGAATTGGTGTTCCCGGCTTTGCGCTCAAATTGGTACTAGGCGAGATGGCCCAAATGGTATTGGGAGGCAATAAGGTCTCTGCCAAAAAAATCAGGGATGCCGGATTCGAATTCCGATACCCGAGTTTAGAAGAGGCTTTGGAGAAGATTTACAATACAGATTGATTTAAATTTAACCACTATTGAAGATCTTTGTGATATTGGATCAGAAATGACTGAAATGTTCGTCACTCTGATTTTTTAAAATTTGGCATTTACAGAAAGGCAATGAAAGTTATTGAAACGTCATGCTGAGCGGAGCTTGCGGAGTCGAAGCATCTCCTAAACTAAGGGAGATTCTTCCTTCGTCAGAGTGACGGTTACTCTAATCTATCATTGGAAGCGAAGAATCTCACATCTTAACTATGTGTATTATGATGCTATCCTGAATTTCGGGACAAGTTGCGGTAAAAAAATATTCCTTTTTTGTTTTTTTAACCGCTGAACTTGTCCCGCAAGGCGGGATGAATGAGGATTAACACAGATTACTTTGTTTAAAAAAATGTATTGTGGATAACTTTGTAATCCTTGGAAAAATATCCCGTAAGGATATTAAATGGTAGATTTTTTACCGATCAAAAACCAGAGAATCGTACCCAGTAGGGGTAAGAACAGCACCACTAAGATCCATACGATCCTATCGTTGGGACCTCCAAATTTACTGACAACCACATCATAAATGGTATAGGCATATATCGCCAAACCGACAATTCCCAGTCCAAACATAGCTTATTTGTTAATGTATTTACGGGCACTTAACTTCTGTTCCCGAGAAAGTATAAAATAGGCAAAAGGCCCTATAGGGTTAGCAAAAATTAGGACAATTGCCCAGACCAGTTTCATATTGCTGTCTTTAAACTCGGACTTCAACAGATCAACCAAAGCCCAAAGCCAAAGAATGGCATAACCAATACCAAACAGAAGAAAAAAAACTGCGTATGCAGAATTAACCATAAAATCCATACCATCAAGAATTATTGCCTTTCAAACGAAAATAGGTATTATTTTCCCATAATTTAACAAAATTGATTCTAAATTGAAATCTTTATTACCATGATGAATGCGATCCGATTTGTTTTTGCCCTGCTATTGGCCTGTTCAATCTTGCCCATTCAAGCACAGAATACCCTGGAATATTACCTACCTGAAGGGTTTACCTATAATCCAGACATTCCTACACCCCAATCCATTTTAGGCTTTGAAGTAGGGGATTGGCATGCCAGCCATGATCAGGTGGTGATGTATATGCAAGCCGTTGCCGCTTCCTCTGAGCGGGTAAGCATAGAGATTATTGGCAGGTCTTATGAATTGAGACCACAGGTTGTTTTGACCATTACTTCCCCCAATAACCATAACAATTTGGATCAAATAAAGGAGGAAAGGAAAAAACTCAGGGATCCTGCTGCTAGTCCAGATGTACAAAACATGCCATTGGTCATGTGGGCAGGATATGCAGTACATGGCAATGAAGCTTCCGCAGTCAATGCCGCACTTTTATCAGCCTACCATTTTGCAGCTGCAAATGAGATCGAAGCAGCGTTAGAGGATATCATTATTGTTTTGGATCCGGCACTGAACCCAGATGGGGTTAACAGATTTGCTTCTTGGGTCAATTCCCATAAAAGTTATGTTTTGAACGGAGATCCGAATAGTCGGGAACTCAATGAGGCATGGCCTAGGGGCAGGACAAACCATTATTGGTTTGATCTGAATAGGGATTGGTTACCTGCACAGCATCCGGAATCCCGGAACCGTGTGGCCAAGTTTCAGGAATGGCTGCCCAACATTCACTTGGATCACCATGAGATGGGCACCAACAGTACTTTCTTCTTTCAGCCGGGTATTCCTGCAAGGAACCATCCTTTGACGCCAAAGAAGAACTTTGAATTAACAGAAAAGATTGGCCAGTACCATGCCAAGCATTTGGATAAAATCGGTTCTCTTTACTATTCCCAGGAAAGTTTTGATGACTTCTACTATGGTAAAGGATCCACTTACCCAGATGTGCAAGGTTCCATTGGGATTCTCTTTGAACAGGCTTCTTCAAGAGGACACCTGCAGGAAAGCATTTATGGGCCTTTGACCTTTGCCTTTACAATCCGCAATCAATTTGTGACCACGCTTTCCTCATTTGAAGCAGCAAAAGAAATGCGTATCGAATTGAACACTTTTATGCGGGATTTTTACAGGGAAGTTAAAAATGAATACGATGCAGATCCCAACAAGGCCTATATCTTTGGTTCTAAAGAAGATGCAGGAAGAACCTTTCACTTGGCGGACATCATTTTACAACATGATATTGACCTATTCAGCCTGATGGAAGACATCACAATCAATGGAGTGGAATTCAAAAAAGAAAAAGCCTACATCGTGCCACTCAACCAACCCCAGTACAGGTTGATCAAATCCATGTTTGAAACCAGAACCAGCTTCCAGGACAGCCTTTTCTACGATGTTTCTGCCTGGACCATGCCTATGGCTTTCAATTTGGATCATATGAACTTAGGTAGCAGAATCCTCAACCTTGCCTCGGTAGAACCTGTGGAAAAATCACTTTCCTTAAGAGAAGGAAAAGTAATAGGTGAACCCGGAGCATATAGTTACATTTTCGGTTGGTCTGAATACTACGCGCCTAAAGCGGCCTATGCCCTTATGGATAAAGGATACCTTGTCAGGGTGGCAAATGATGAAATCACCTTGTCCGAGGGAACAAAAATGAAGCGTGGTAGCATCATCGTTGACAAAGGGTTAAGTAAAGTGGAGGACGACAAGTTTTTTGCTGACCTTCAGGAGACCGCCAAATCATCCGGTTTGGACATCCATGCCGTGAGTACAGGTTATACCAAAGGAATTAACTTGGGCTCTCCAAAAATAGATGTACTTAAAAAACCGGAAATTGCCATACTTGTTGAAGGAGGTGTAAGCAGTTCTGAAGCTGGAGAGGCTTGGCACTTGTTTGACCAACGGATGGGTATGCCTGCCACACTCCTACCTATGGACAGGTTAAATGCTGCAGATCTTAACCGTTACAATGTCATCTACATGCCCAATGGGAATTATGCTGCATTGGGCAAATCCGGAGCTGAAAAACTCAAGGCCTGGATTGGTGCTGGCAATACGCTTATTGCAAGAGGATATGCATTGAATTGGCTAAGCCAACAAGAAATAGCTGGATTTAAGTTTAAAAATGAACCCGAAAAAGACGGACAAATCCAAAGGTCCTACGCAGATTACCAAAATGCTACTGGGGCCAAAGTGACCGGAGGAGCTATCTTCCATACAAAGCTGGACAGTACCCATCCTATTGGTTATGGATTTGAAAAGGGAGAAATATTTAGTTTCAGAAACGGAAACCAATTTCTATTACCTGCCGAAAATGCTTATGCCAATCCTTTGGTCTATACTTCCAGCCCATTGGCAAGTGGCTATGTGCATCCCAGCAATTTGGAACAAATAAAAAATACAGGTGCTATTCAAATCTCTGCTTTAGGCAGGGGCCGCATTATCGGTATGGCAGATAACCCTAACTTTCGCGCATTTTGGTTTGGCACCAATAAGCTCTTTTTGAATGCTGTTTTCTTTGGGCAAACCATTAATCAGGGAACTGCAAGGTAAATCTGGTTAAAAAATTCCTGGATTTCCCTTCTTATTACCCTGGCATCCAAAGTATTGTTTTTCAAATGGCTGGATTCGACTTCGAATTCAGCCATTTTTATTGCCCCATCAGTTTGGTAAAGTGTGTATTGGGTAATGACCCTATGGTCTGTCTCGGAAACCAAGCCTCCAAAATTGGGGAAATTGGGGTTCATTTGTTCTCTGTATTCCAACTGGGAACTTAAACTGCTGTAGCGGAAGGGTTTTCTGCTAATTATCACGATATCGAGGAAATAATTTACACCTAAGTTGTCATACAACCTTTGGATATTCCTTCCCAGAGAAAAATCAGCTATCTCTGCAGCCCTCAATTCCAGTTCATACTCATCAGTATCCCATACCTCCAGAAAACCCCGTTGCTGAACTGATAATAAAGCCGACTCCATCAGGATATAGTAATCTTTTTGAGAGATATTTTGAGGGATATTGACAAGAATGCGCTGATTGAGATCCAAATGTGTGTAAGGTGCTATTTCGGATTTATTAATCCTGATGATATGTCCCCTGGGACTGCAGGAAACTACTGCCAAAAAAAGGATCAGAACCAATATTCGCGATATCATAGTAATTAATATTTTAATGCCTATTAGGGGTAAGTTAGGTGGAAATATGCACTATGTTTGAAAATAACAAAAAAAGGTAGGGCCAAAACGTCCCTACCTTTTTACCAATTTTGAGCTTTTATCAAGCCAGTTCAAAGCGGTCTAAATTCATCACTTTAACCCAAGAGGCCACAAAGTCTTTTACAAACTTCTCTTTTCCATCTGCGCAACCATATACTTCTGCGATGGCCCTGAGTTCAGAATTAGAGCCGAAAATCAAGTCAACCCTGGTGGCAGTCCACTTCGGTTCTCCAGTGTTTCTATCAGATCCCACAAACACATTTTGCGCATCGGAAGTAGCTTTCCAAGTAGTACCCAGATCCAACAAGTTTACGAAGAAATCATTGGTCAAGGCACCAGCCTTATCGGTAAGAACACCATGCTTAGAATCTTTGAAATTGGCACCCAATACACGAAGACCTCC
>NZ_SLAP01000221.1 GCF_007126775.1 Cecembia sp.
CATCTCGACAATGAACTTTATTATAAAATTTCCAATGTCGATCAGATGAGACCTTTTTTTATGAGTATCATCAGCAATTCTAACCATTGGTTGTTTATAGGCAGTAATGGTGGATTAAGTGCCGGCAGAAAAGATCCTGAAAATGCTTTATTCCCGTATTACACCGATGATAAAATTATTGAGTCTGCTGAAACCACTGGTTCGAAAACAATCTTTCGAATAAAAAAACATGAGGTGCTCCACATATGGGAACCATTCTCCATTCATTATGCTAATCAGTACAAATTAGAGCGTAACCTATATAAAAATGTATATGGTAATAAAATCCTTTTTGAAGAGGTTAATTACGATTTAAACCTCACTTTTCAATACCAGTGGTGCACCAGTGAGCAATATGGTTTTGTTAAAAACAGTAGACTTTATAATAACAGCACATCAGAAATCACCATTTCAATTTTGGATGGGGTTCAAAACCTCGTACCCTATGGGGTAAACAGTGCCCTTCAAAGCCAAAGAAGTAATTTGGTGGATGCTTATAAGAGAAATGAACTGGAAAAGAAAAGTGGATTAGGGATTTTTGCTTTAAGCGCCATCATCGTAGATAAGGCCGAACCTAGTGAGGCTTTAAAAGCTTCGATCGTTTGGTCATTGGGCTTGGAAAATACCAAGCATCTCCTCTCCTCCTCTCAACTAAATTCTTTCAGAAAGGGCATTGACATCATTGAGGAATCCGATGTCAAAGCTGAAAAAGGCGCATATTTTACCCAGGCTGATATAGTAATGCCTGTTGATGGTAAAAAAGAATGGATGCTTGTTGCTGATATCAATCAAAATGCTTCCCAGATTATTGCTCTTGCCAGATCCATAACACATGACAACGACCTGATCTCCAAAATCAAAGAAGATATTGAACAGGGAACCCGGCAGTTGGTGCAATTGAATGCAGGTGCGGACGGTTTACAGCTTAGCTCTGACCCATTGCGTGATACCCGGCATTTTGCCAACGCGATGTTCAATATTATGCGTGGCGGAATATTCGACAACAATTATCAAATCGAAAAAAAAGACCTCGAAAATTATCTCTCCAAGGCCAATAAAATAGTATTCAATCAACACAAAGAGCGTTTGAATACCCTACCCCACCATTTCTCTGTTGCTTCCATAAAAGAATTTGCCTTACAATCAGAGGATAAGGACCTCAAGCGTTTATTATTTGAATACCTGCCATTAAAATTCAGCCGAAGACATGGCGATCCCAGCCGTCCCTGGAATCATTTATCTATCAATACACGCAACGAACATGATGGATCAAAAGTACTGGATTATGCGGGAAACTGGAGAGATATATTCCAGAATTGGGAGGCCTTGGCCCACTCCTATCCAGACTTCATTGATGGCATGATTTTTAAGTTTTTAAATGCCTCAACATTTGATGGTTATAATCCCTATAGGGTTACCAAACATGGCCTGGATTGGGAGCGGATAGAAGCGGATGACCCATGGTCTTATATAGGTTATTGGGGTGACCATCAGATCATTTACCTATTGAAGTTCTTGGAGTTTTCAGAAAACCATAAACCCGGAAAATTAGCCTCTTTTTTTATCGAGGACGTTTTTGTATATGCCAATGTACCTTATAGGATTAAAGCGTATGCAGATATGCTTAAAAATCCCAAGGATACCATTGATTTCAATCAGCAACTTGACCATACCATCATGGATAGGTGGTCGGAACTGGGAGCCGATGCTGCCTTGCTACAAAATAGACAGGGTGTCATTCACCATGTAAACTTTATAGAAAAGATTCTCGCTACTATTTTGTCCAAGGTTTCCAATTTTATTCCAGAGGGTGGAATTTGGATGAATACCCAACGTCCGGAATGGAATGACGCAAATAATGCATTGGTAGGCAATGGGGTTTCTATGGTTACCTTGTACTATCTGAGGAGGTTTTTATCCTTCTTCAATAGGCTAATTGAGAATGGTAATGTGAAAGAAGTGAGCATATCAGAAGAACTGATGCAATTTTTCAATAAGGTTCAAGAGCATTTATTGAAAAATAAAGTCCTTCTTGAAGCTGGAATATCAGATATTGACAAAAAGACCATTCTTGATGGCTTGGGTCAGGCCGGAAGCGATTACAGAATGCAGGTTTATGCGCAGTCTTTCACCGGAAAGCGCTTGGTATTGCCTATAAGGGAATTGGCTGAATTTTCAACCCTTTGTCTCTGGTACCTTGACCATACCATCCGTGCCAATAAACGAAGGGACAATTTGTACCATGCATACAATTTGATGACACTTAAGAATGAAAAGGAAGTGACAATTTCCTTCTTAAGTGAAATGCTTGAAGGCCAGGTGGCTGTATTGAGTTCAGGTTATCTGACTTCAAAAGAGGCCCTTGAAACATTGGATGGACTCAAAGCAAGCAAACTTTTCAGAGAGGATCAGTACAGTTATTTGCTTTATCCCAACAAGGAGCTTCCCGGTTTCCTGCAAAAGAATATTATTTCTAAAGAAGATGTTTCAGGTTCGGCACTGTTGACAGAATTATTGGAGAAAGGCGACAGGAGCATCATTGAAAAATATGCCAATGGAGATTACCATTTCAACGGGAATTTTAAAAATGCAGCAGATCTTCATTTGGGGCTGGATTTATTGGATTTAAATGCTGCAAATCTGACAGCGACTAATAAAGAAGAAGTGCTGCGGATTTTTGAAAAAGTGTTTAATCATAAGGCTTTTACAGGAAGATCAGGCACCTTCTATGGCTACGAGGGATTGGGATCTATTTACTGGCATATGGTTTCCAAGCTGCTTTTAGCAGTACAGGAATGCTGCATAAAAGCAATACAGGACAAAGAAAATGAGGAGCTAATAGGGAAACTCTTGGAGCATTACTATGAAATCTATGAGGGAATCGGAGTACATAAGTCCCCTACCCTTTACGGTGCATTCCCTACAGACCCATATTCTCATACTCCTGCCAATAAAGGGGTTCAGCAACCAGGAATGACAGGTCAAGTAAAAGAGGATATGTTATCAAGGTTTGGTGAATTGGGTGTATTTATCCGTGAAGGACAGCTTTTGTTTAATCCATACTTGTTAAGGAAGTCGGAATTTCTTTCTAATAAACAAGTTTTCTCTTATGTGAACATCAAAGGGGAGTTTATACAATTGCCTATGGAAGAAAATAGCTTGGTTTTCACCTATTGTCAAGTCCCCATAATATACAAACTATCGGATGAAAACAGCATTGAAGTACAGAGGAAAAATGGTTCTCCTTTGCATTTTGAAGATTTGCTTCTTGATAAAAGCATAAGTGATGAAATATTCCAGAGAAGTGGAGAGATTGTAAGCCTATTGGTAAGAATCAAGCAATCAATATTAAGGTAGGCATGCATCTAACTAATTAATATTAGCTCTTTCAAAGCCAGAATATGGATCGAAAAATCAAAATGGACCCAAAGATAGCGCTAAAAACTGAAGCATTACTCAAGCAGATGACCCTTGATGAAAAAATAGGTCAGATGACACAGGTACGCCATTTTGATGACATAAGGATGGAAGAAATCCAAACCAGATTTATAGGTTCGGTCATCCATACCCAAGGCCCAGTTCCCGGAAAGGAAGCGTCCGAATGGCAATCGAAATTTACAGCCATGCAGGAAAGGGCATTGGCCACCCGGTTGGGAATTCCTCTGCTGTTTGGCGTTGATGCAGTACATGGTCAAAATACTTTTGAGGGAGCCACTATTTTCCCCCATAATATTGGTTTGGGGGCTACAAGAAATGCTGAATTGGTAGAAAAAGTAAGCACAATTACTGCTATTGAGTCCAAAGCTACCGGATTCAACTGGGTATTTTCTCCTTGCGCAGCTGTACCCTTGAATGAAAAATGGGGACGCGTATACGAAGCATTTTCTGAAAGTCCGGAAATCACTGCATCCCTTACTGCTGCCGCTGTACTAGGGTATCAAAACGCTGCAGGAAAGTATGGCGTAATGGCGACAGCCAAGCATTTTATTGGCGATGGCGCTACGGATTTTGGAATTGAAGGGGGGAATACCTCCCTCAGTATAGAAGAAGTTCACCGTTTGCTTATTCCTCCTTACCGAGCAGCCATAGATTCTGGAGTAGGCGCCATTATGGCTTCGTTCAATACTTTTGAAGGAATTGCCATGCATGCCCATAAAGCGATGATTACCGATCTTCTGAAGCAAAAATTGAATTTTCAGGGCATAGTGGTGTCGGATTGGAAGGCTTATTCCCGTTTTGGCCAAAACGAGATCATCAATGCCGGAATAGATATGGTGATGGCTGTTGATGGGGATCTGTATGCTTTTCAGGAAGGGGTAAAAAAAGCTGTCCTCAATGGGGAGATCGTTCAGGAAAGAATTGATGATGCTGTAAGGAGAATCTTAAAGCAGAAGTTTCTTCTTGGGCTATTTGAAAATCCATTTCCTGATCAGAAACTTATAAAATCAATCGGTATTCAAGAACACAGGGATGTAGCTAGACAGGCTGTAAGGGAATCTTTGGTCCTTCTTAAAAACAATAACAATGCATTGCCTTTAAGGAAAGATCAAAAAGTTGTTGTGGTTGGTGAGTTTGGAGATAATGCGGGACTACAATCAGGAGGATGGACGGTGAATTGGCAAGGTACAAGCGAAAATTACCTGGGAGCAACCACTATTTTGAAAGGAGTCAGTATGTATTCTAGATGTGAGGTGCTTTATGACCCTGATGGTACTGCTCAAATTGAAGATGTGGATGTTGCCCTGATAGTGGTAGGTGAAAGTCCCTATGCGGAATTTTTTGGAGACATTGGTGGAGAGATGGACAAGTACCAATTGACACTTACGGAAAGGCATCAAAATTATATAACCACTTACGTGGAAAAAGGAATCAAAACAGTAGTGGTAATGATTTCAGGAAGACCTCTTGTTGTGAGCAATCAAATCAAGCAATGTGATGCATTTGTTGCGGCTTGGCTGCCAGGTTCAGAAGGCCATGGAATTGCAGAGGTACTTTTTGGTAAATATGATTTTAAGGGGAAGCTCCCCCACTCCTGGCCCAAATCGGAAAAGGATTATTTAGGAAAATATGGTCCAAATTACTGGGACAATTCCAGTTCACCACTATTTCCTATTGGATTTGGATTGAAATATCATAAATAATTGAAATTAAATATAATATCAATTTATATCTAAAAAATACTTTAATATGAAACTGATACCATTCAAATCATTTAGCATGGGATTAGCACTGATAGTGGCTATTTCCTGTAGCAATAAAGCAACAAATGAACAATCAGATAAATCTAAAATAATTAAAGAAGTGAGAGCAAAAGACATTTTAGGCAATCCGAATTACCAGGCCATCTCCTACGAGGGATACAGGGAAAAATCACGAGAAATTCAGCCCAGCGTTGAACAGCTGAAAGAAGATGTGAAAATACTTTCAGCTATGGGGATCAAAATTCTGCGTACTTACAATGTACAGTTTCCTCATGCTTCAAACCTGCTTAAAGCAATTCAAGAGTTGAAAAATGAGGACGGAGATTTTGAAATGTATTTGATGCTTGGGGCATGGATAGATTGTAAAAATGCCTGGACCGAAATGGAGCCAAATCATCATGTAGAAAGTGAACAAAATGAAGGAGAGATTGAACGTGCTGTGGCATTGGCCAATCAATACCCTGATATAGTTAAAATATTGGCAGTTGGCAATGAGGCGATGGTGAGGTGGGCGACCAGTTATTACGTTCAGCCTGAAGTAATCCTTAAATGGGTCAACCATTTACAATCCCTGAAGGTTTCAGGTAAACTTCCCGAGGACCTATGGATAACAAGTTCGGATGATTTTTCCTCTTGGGGTGGTGGTGATCCAAGTTATCATACAGAAGATTTAGAAAAATTGGCCAAAGCAGTGGATTATATTTCCCTTCATACCTATCCCTACCACAATACACATTACAATCCCCATTTCTGGAGGGTTCCTGATGAAGAGATGCACCTTACTGAAATCGAAAAGGTGGATGCGGCCATGCTTCGTGCCAAGGATTTTGCCAAAACCCAATATGATTCCGTGGCAAGCTATATGAAAAGTATAGGAGTAGAAAAACCTATACACATAGGAGAAACCGGCTGGGCCAGTATTTCTGATGGATTTTATGGTATAGATGGATCGAGGGCTACGGATGAATACAAGCAGGCATTGTACCATCAATTGATGCGTGATTGGACCAATTCCGAGGGAATTTCCTGCTTTTATTTTGAAGCTTTTAATGAATCTTGGAAAGATTCGGAAAATACCAATGGCTCAGAAAATCATTTTGGTCTATTCACCATCACCGGTGAGGCCAAATATGCCCTATGGGATTTGATTGATAAGGGAGTTTTTGAAAACTTGAGGCGGGACGGAAATCCGATTGTTAAGTCTTATGGTGGCGATATCCAAAAACTCTTACAAGAAGTAAAGGCCCCACCTTCAAGATAATTTCAATAAATCCAAACAAATTTTCATAACCACCAAAAACCCAATGACCATGTCAACAACGATCAATACAGTTCCGATGGGCCAGAAAATTGCCTTTGGTATAGGCATGCTCGCCAATCAAATGTTCCCTGCATCACTGGGAATATTTATGGTGGTTTTGGTACAGAACCTTGGCTTTCCGGGCTGGATGTGGGGAATGGTTTATTTCCTTCCACGTGTCCTAGATGCCGTAACAGACCCCATTATGGGCTTCATTTCCGACAACACAAAATCTGTATGGGGAAGACGAAAGCAATATGTATTTCTTGGTGCAATTATTATGGGTGTTGCCTTCTCTGTAATGTGGCAGCTTTATGGGGAAAACAGTGTGAATTATAACTTCACCTATTTCCTATTGTGCTCTTTTTTCTTCTATATAGGGCTTACAATTTTCAGTGTACCATATGTGGCTATGGGCTATGAAATGAGCGAGGATTTCCATGAGCGTACCCAAATTATGGCTATTGCACAGTGGATTGGGCAGTGGGCTTGGGTAATTGCCCCATGGTTTTGGGTAATTATGTATGATCCTAGTTGGTTCTCCAGTCCTGAAGCGGCCACCCGTCAATTATCTATTTGGGTTGCTGTTATTTTTGGTATTTGTGCCATGGTGCCTTCCATTTTTATTCCAGGTAAATCTACCAAAAACGAAAATTTTTCACCGCTAACTTTTAATGCAATTGGTGATAGTCTATCTCAAATA
>NZ_SLAP01000242.1 GCF_007126775.1 Cecembia sp.
CCATGCCAATCATAGTCAATTTGGATGTAATGATGGCCAAGCGGAAAATGTCATTGAACGAGCTTTCTGAAAAAGTAGACATTACACTTTCCAATCTTTCGATTTTAAAGACGGGAAAAGCAAAAGCTGTCCGCTTCAGTACCTTGGAAGCCATCTGTAAGGCTTTGGATTGTCAGCCAGGGGACATATTGGAATTTGTAGAGGAATAAAAATCATGAAGGATAGGAACTCCTCAGAAGAGCTTTTAAGGCTTTAATGGAAGAAGAAAAACATTGGAAAAAAAATAAAAAAGCCGTTTCTAGATCATTTGATCCGAAACGGCTTTTTTCTATTCCTTTTTGGACTTAAAACCTTGCCGTAAATCTTCCGAAAAAGTGCCTGGGAGCCTGGGCAAAAACTGCCAATTCATTCCCTAAAGGTGCTCCATCAGTAAAATACAACTCATTAAAGAGGTTGTTAACTTCTAAATCAAAGGTATAATGTTTCCCGATTTTAGTGGAAACCCTCAGATTATTAACCCAATAGGCCGGTAGAATAAAATCTGGGTTATTAGTGAGTTCGGTATACGATTCCCCAACATAACGGGAATGGAATTCCAACTGCAAACGACTTAAAGGACTGTACTGTAACCTAGCATTTAAAAACACTTCAGGGCTGTAAGGTGTCCTGATATCGTTGAATACCTCAGTACCACCCTCAGGTTGATACCTGCTGATAACACTTCTCATATAGGTGGCATTCCCCACAAACCTTAACTTATCAGTAAACTTACTCGTCCAATCCAATTCAACCCCTCTCCTATAGCTGTCTTCCTGATTGGCATACAGCTGAAGGAAAAACTGTGGCACGAAAGCGCCAATAGGGGCGATCTCATTCTCAAAATCCATATAAAAGAAGTTGATCTGGGCATTGGTATGCTCAGAAGCTATCCTGTAACCGACTTCATAATTATTGACAAACTCCGCCCTGACGTTATTTTGGTCCTGCAAGAAATCAATATTCCCTGCATTGATCTGCACACCACCAAGAAAATCTGACCTATTTGGCTCTCTGCCAGTTCTACCAAAGGAACCATAAACATTCTGTAGAGGGCTGAACTGATAGGTAACACCGACTTTAGGGTTCAAAAACTGCCAACTGTACAAAGGAACAGTTCGGTTTTCACCCAGGAATTCGGTATCAGGAAACATTTGAAGGTTTACAAATCGTCCCTGAATGTCTCCAAAGAACATCCAGTTGGATAGGGTATATGAGGCCTTGGCAAAGGCTGAAAATTCATCTTTTACAGATCTATCCTCATAATATGGACTGGCAAAATTAGGAACAAGCTGCTCGATATTTTTTCTCCTGAAAGTATAAGCATGGACTCCAGTACTTAAATCCCAGGTATCGGTACTGTGCTGCAGGTAACTCATGGCCCCATAATGGTTGTTGAACAATGGGTAATTGATCTGCATAAAAGCTTCTCCATCTTCAAATCCAAATGGAAAATCCCCACCGGCTCCGCCATAATACAAACTGCTGGTCAAAGTGGTATTTTTGGAAAACATCCTCGTATGCTCCAACTGGGCAAAGGATTGTCCAAAATTGTCCCTATCATCTTCAAAGTTGACATTGGTTCTTGGATTTTCTCTGGCCAAAGAAATGGGTACTGGAATATAGCTCAACTGATTTTGGGTACGGCCATTAAACCCTGTAAATCGGATGATATCTTTGTCACCAAAATAGCCGCCACTGAAAAAGAAAGAATAAGAATCTGTTCCACTATGGTCCCTAAAGCCGTCAGAGGATGTCAAGCTCACCCTCGAATAAAAAGCCATTTTATTTTCCAAAAGTCCAGTCTTCACTTCGGCACTTCCCTGCCAGGTATTGAAACTCCCTCCTAAAAGAGATACCGTAGTTTCAGGCGCATCCACATTGAGTCTTGCAGATTCATAACTTATACTTCCTGCATAAGAAGCCGTACCATTTGTACTGGTGCCCACCCCCCTTTGGACCTGTATGGATTCTATACTATTGGTAAAGTCTGTGAAATTACTAAAAAAGACTCCCTGGTCCATCATGTCATTCAAGGGTACCCCATTCAAAGTAATGTTGATCCTTCGCTGATCAATCCCTCGCATACGCATGGTGCCGTAATTGGTAAAACGCGTACCGGATTCTGAATTGGCCTGAATACTTGGTGCCAGGGTTTCCAGCACAAAGGCTCCATCCTGCCCATTAAATACTTCGTTGAGTTCTTGATAATCCACTGTCCGCTGTGTGATGGGGGCCAACTTATCTGCCCGAATCGCACGGACTGTGACTTCTTCTGTAAGTAAGGGGGTTTCGATTAAAATAATATCAATCATGGTATCCCCCCTTAGGTCTAAAGAAACCCTCTGCTTTTGATAACCAATAAAACTTACTTCAAGAGATAATTTTCCGCTTGGCAAATCTTTCAATATAAAGCTGCCCTCTTGATCACTTACGGCACCTAATTCAAGGCTTGGAATATAGATATTTGCTCCAGGAAGCGACTCTTTGTTTTCATTGACTACTTTTCCGGAAATAGAGAATTGGGCATTGGCTATATTGCTCAGGCCCAAATAGAAGATAATGATGAGTATTTTTTTCATTTGACAAAATAGTTTAGGTAATAGAAGCAGGGGCTTCCTTCCTGTACGTTCCCTACGGCCACATTATTGACATCAGGTAATACGGGTATGATCTCAGCCTTGCCTATGAATTGCAAAGCACCCCTTTTGTCTCTGTTTTTAAAGATTTATATATTCATTGGTAAATAATGGGCTGTCCAACAGGTTTTCAAACTCTTCTTCACTGACCAATTCTTTATTTCTTAACCAGTGAATAAAATCCAGCCAGCGCTGTTCTTGCATCAATCCCCAGTTTCCGGCTTTATCGAAATAATAGGGAGTAATCTGTTGTTGGCTTTCCAACAAAAAGGCCTTATCAGTAAGCTCTTCCAGATTTTCTTTTTCAAACAAGGCTTCCACGGCAAGCTCAGGATCATTTTTCAACAGTTGAAACCCTTTGTTACTGGCCCTTAGGAATCGTACAAAAGCTTCTGAATCTTCCTTGAGCATATCAGGATGGGCAAGCAAAACAGGAGAATAGCCATATGGAATATCAAAGTCCTTAAGATAAAAGGCATTCAGTCCCACCTGTTTTCTCTCAGCCATCACTCCTTCCCAAGGCATAAACACCCAAGTGGCAGCAGCCTTTCCCTCCAGAAGGGTATTCCAAATACCTAATTTTTCAGGAATAATTTTTATGTGTTCTCCGTTACCCCCATCCTTCTTGATCATTTCTGCGACTATATGGTCTTCAAACCGAGCATTATAACTGGCATATCGATTTCTGTCCAGTTTTCTCATCCGGTCAAAACCTGATGATCTTAAACTTACTATTGCACTGGCATCTTCCTGTAGCACCGCAGCTATTGCTGTTAACGTCGGTTTCTGGGGATTGGCACGGTAAGCAATCACCGACTCGGAGGGTGCCATAGCCACATGTACTTCCTTGTTGGCCAATAGATGAGCCGGTGTACGCGCATAATTATCTGTAGATGTAGACCTCAAATGGACATCTAGGCCTTCATCTGCATAAAAGCCTTTTTGCGCGGCCACAAAAAAGCCGCTGTGGTTGGTATTGGCAGTCCAATCCAACGCCATGATAAATTTTTTCATGATGTAATCCTGTTAAATGAATAATTCCTACGCCCGCATTATCGGGATCAGGTCAAAGGGTATGATCTCAGCCCGTTATATTAAGGCACCCCTATCACTTGCAACAAAGTAAAGGACTATAGTTCGGTTTTGCAATTTCTGGGCGAAAATTACCCTTTAAGGTTTGATCTCAAATTACTCTTTCCTGTTTTTTAGTAAAATGATAAGAAGATAAGTACCGGCAGCAAGTACAGCCAAAGGCCAAAGTCTAACCAAAGCCAGCAATAACCATAAAAACATATCCCATCCTCCTTGGAAAGATTTGGCCAATCTGTTTAAAAAAGATGGTTTTTCGGTGCGGTTTTGATCGTTAACCTGATAAAAATATAAATTGATTGTACTAAAGCTGATGTCATTTTGCAAAGTTCTGAATCTCCCCTCATACCCCTCTATTTCATTTCTAAGGTTATTCAAACTTCTTTCAATCTCCAGCATATCTTGAATTTGAGTAGCCTTACCCAACAATTCTCTGTACCTGGTCTCCAGGGCTTTTTTACTTTCTATTGTAGCATTCAAATCCCTGTATTGTCGGGATACGTCCTCTGCATTGGAAGATTTATTGATTGTTTTTTCACCTACCCTAGACAATGTATCCATCAAGGCATCAAATTTTGCAACAGGAACTTTTATATTCAAACGGTAAGAACTTGAATAATCGCTGTTGATGAAATTCTCTGAATCTATAAAGGCATCAAAGCCTGGTAGTATTTTCCGGATTTGTTGGTTATCAGTTTCCAGCTGCTTGGATTCAACTTCCAGACTACCTCTTTTTACCAACATTCTGTTCCTACCTGGTACATCTTCAAGTTCTTTTTCAGCAAAAGGAGCTGATGCGGCTTTTTCTGTCAGCGGAGCATCAAGAAATTCCTCATAATCATCATCATAACTTGTATATACCCCATTTGAATCACTTGAATTCTGACAGGCTCCAACAATAAATAAAAACAAAGCTGGTTGAAAAAAGACGAGAAACTGTTTCATTTCGAATATATTTAGACTGAAAAATACCATAATTCAGTCTAAAAAACTATAAACCGAATGATTTGATCAATTTTCCAAACAAGGGTCAGCAATAATCGTTTAACTTGCGTTGCATAAACCCACAAACTAAAATAATTATGAAAAAACAAAATTTACTTTTAACAGGGATTTTCTTTTTATTCCTGTTTGCCATTCAAGTCGAATCCGAGGCACAAATACAAGCTCCGGCGCCAAGTCCTGCTGCCCATGTCTCCCAAAATGTTGGATTCACCAAAATCGCTATCGATTATTCTTCCCCCGCTGTCAAGGGTAGGAAAATTTTTGGAGAAATCGAAAAATATGGTGTGACCTGGCGGGCTGGTGCCAATGCCGCTACGATGATCGAGTTTAGCACCCCTGTTAGCGTAGGCGGAAAAAACCTCAGAGCTGGAAAGTATTCCATTTTCATGACCCCAGTGGCCAACGGAGAATGGACCGTAAGGTTGAATGCTAAGGGTAACTCTGTATTCAGCTATATGAAAGATGGAAAAATTGATGAGGAAGCTTTGGCGAAAGACGATGTTGTTGCCGTTAAGGTAAAAGCCGAACAGCTTCCTGCTGTACAGGAAAGACTGCAATACAGCATCTCTGCAGAAGACAATAAAGTGGCCAAAATCACCATGAGCTGGGAAAATGTAAGTGTCTCCTTTATGGTTGATACCCAAGTGGACCAAAAAATGGAAGCTTTCAAAGCAGCATTTTAAAAATTGTTTTTCATCAGGTCCTAAATAAAGGTGATGGGTGACTATCACCTTTATTTTTTTGCGTAAATTCAAATCATCTCACTTCAGCCCATGAGCAAACTGTCTATCTCCACCTCCCTTCAGATCAGCAAAACACCGGAAGAAGTGTTTGAAGCAATCATTGACCCAGACCATATGAGCCAGTATTTTATCTCTAAAAGCTCAGGCAAAATGGAAGCAGATCTGACCTTGGAATGGGAATTCCCCGAATTTCCGGGCAGCTTTCCTGTCCGAATAAAATCCATCATCCCCCATACTTCCATCATCTTTGAATGGGATGGAGATAGCCATCCACTGACTGTGACTATTTTACTGAAGGCTTTGGATTCAGGTACGTCAACATTGGTTACTGTGAAAGAAAAAGATATGGAGCATGATGAGGCAGGAATCAACTGGCTCAAAAACAATACAGCAGGATGGGCCAATTTTCTTGCCTGTCTTAAAGCTTACCTTGAATACGGCATCAATCTCCGAAAAGGGGGATTTGATTTTATGAAAATAACAACTTAATCAAAAGGAACATAACCCTTTACCACCAATCGATCTGGACTTGTTTCACTGTTTGAATACACCATGATTTCCTTTATAAAATATCCTTTATTTTCAATATCGTAGGTAACTTTTATACTATCCTTATTTAAAGGAGGCAAGGCCATATTGCTCCAATAAGGAATTGTACAACCACAAGAAGTTGTGATTTTTTCAATGATTAAATCTTTCTTACCTAAATTCTCATAAATGAAATGGAATTCAGCATCTTCTTGGATCCGTAATGTATCAAAATCATGTTCTTTAAGAACAAATGATAGATGGGCTACATTATCTTTTTCCAGATAATTTTTTATGATTGCTGATAAAACTATACTGAAAACTATCACTAAAAAAATATAGCCTAACTTTCTCATTCTATCACCTTTTTAAAATTTGATTAATGTCAAATTTTAATACCAATTCATGAGTATAATCCGTGGCATAAAGTATCCCACTGGCTTCGTCTATGTCAATAGAACTCAAATCATGTTCAACTTCCAAAAATGCTATAGGCTTACCGTCCCAATTATACACTCTAATAAAACTTTCATTCTCCTTTTCTTGATCGGTACCAACATTTCTTTTCGCCTCTAATGCAACAATAAAATTTTCGCTCACTGCTAATCCGTTATATCCATTTGTTCGAGGTCTAATAAAATTTTCAGCAGGATTTATTTCCTTGGCATCATAGTAATTGTCCTGCCAATTATCTCCATCTACAATAGATTTTACTACCTTAAGATTTTCATCGAAAATATCAATCCTATTAAAAACAAACAATGCCTGAACATATTTATCCATGGAAGGATGTTTATCAAAAGGCGCTCCATACAATGAATTTAAAACCTCTGAAGGTAAAAGATGAGCGTTTTTCATTTTGGGGAAAAGTTCTGATTTTTTGGATGCTTTTGTTTCAGGATCCAAATACTTTAATCTCCCCCTATTTTGTTCATAAATCCATGATGTTGCATAAATCCGACCATTATTACCTTGAAAAAGCTGAAAATAAGGAAACTCTCTCATGTCGATCCTTATTGTATTTTCAAAAATTGGTTTTGCAGATTTGGAGGCTAGGGTTTTTGTTAAATTTATTTTATTGAAATTCCCCCGTAAATAATCGTAATTCCATAATAACAGTCCATCTTTAGTTTTTTCATATTGGCCTAA
>NZ_SLAP01000046.1 GCF_007126775.1 Cecembia sp.
GAGGAGTAAAAATATCTTCCAAAAACTTATCGTTATAAGCGGCGTACTTTAGAAATCGCTTCTTGATTGAAGGTACTTGCTGTTCCAATTGATGCTTTAAGGTGAAAGGCACGTGTCTGCCACCTTCTTTCTGTACAAACAAATGCTCTACAGAACCATTTTGATCAAAATCATTTACAAACATCCTTATCGGGCGCTCTTGTGTGGCTTTAAAGCGGGTATTCAACCCATGATTCCCCAGTACAAAATCTGGCTTGCCGTCCCCATTAAAATCTCCAATGGCTATAGCCTGGTACCATCCCCTGAACTGCTCCATTTCCGGCATTTCAATCTTTTCAAGCCCAGCACCCGTATTTCTGAAAAAGACGGGTGCCATCCATTCCCCAACCACCACCAAATCCTCTTTTCCATCTCCATCATAATCTACCACAGCAGCATCAGTAACCATGCCCAATTCTTTTAGTGCAGGTGCAAATTTTTCCGTTTCATCCCTAAACCTGCCCTTTCCGTCTGAAATCAGCACTTGTGAACTTGGATTAACCCCATAAAGGAAAGGGACAACCCTCGATCCCACAAAAAGATCCAATATGCCATCTCCATCAACGTCTATCAAACGCACTACCGAATTGGAATTTTTGAAGTTGTTTAATCCACTGTTGTCAGCTTTGGTGAAATTTCCTTTCCCATCATTGAGATAAAGCCGGTCTGAAAGATCTAAGGCTCCAAATCCGGATTCATTCCCTCCTGAAGTGACAAATAAATCCAAATGACCATCACTATTGAAATCATGGAAAACCCCATGGGTGTCTTCCGAAAATCTGTCTGGAAAAAAGGACTCCTGATCAGACTTTTTAAATGTTCCATTGGACTGCTGAAGAAATAATTCTCCTGGGGTTCCTTTGGCTCCACCCAAATAAACATCGGCCAATCCATCCCCATTGACATCCCCCCAGATGGCTTTAGGGCCCTCCGTGGAGAGCTTATGATAGGTTAACCTGTCTCTATCAAAATCCACGAATGAATTTTCTTTATGTGTAAAATCTAAAATCTTTTCAGCAGCTGCCAGTTCGAAAAATTGCCCATCAGGCTCCTCAAAGAAGACAAATCCTTCCGGAGCATCACTGGCCTCTTCCCAACTCAAGGTCAACATCTGGTTGGCCTGGACATCCTGCAAAAGGCTAATCTTTCCATCCGGCCAGCTGACCTGAATTTCATCAACCAAGTCCTTTTTCCCCAAACCAAAATTCAAGCGGTAATCTACAGAAGACTGAAAGCCTCTATTGGGCATATGTTCCTGATACAAAACCTCATCACCCAGCACCAAACGGACCTGAGCACCAATGGCTGAAGTATTGAAGTCCTTACCCTTTAATTCAATTTTCAAGAAATTATGATCGGGTAATAACTCCCTGCTTCTGTTTTTGAAAATGAATACCTCTGCATTGACATTATTGATCACCAAATCCAAAGCCCCATCATTGTTCAGGTCTCCATAAGCCGACCCGTTGGAATGGATGGGATCTCCCATCCCCCATTGGTGAATGACATTCTCAAACACCAAGTCGCCTTTGTTTTTGTAGGCATAATTGGATACAGGATTGATTGGCATGGGATCAATTAACTTGCGGTAATCGACGCCGTCCTGGGATATAATGGCTCTTTTGGTTTCATCATTATCAATGAAGTTGAGGTAATCCAAATCAGTAAGGTCCTGATAAATTCCATTGGCCACAAAAATGTCTTTCAGGCCATCATTGTCCATATCGAACATAAGCGCTGCCCAACTCCAATCTGTGGCCTCCACATTGGCCAATCTACCCATGTCGGAAAAAGTCCCATCTCCATTATTGACATGCAACATGTTACGGGTATATTGGTAATGGTAACCATGGGTCACATTGAATTGAAATTTATCCCAGCTTTCAAAGGTGGTAATTTGTTTGAGGCGTTGGGAAGGTTCAGGGAGCATTTCCGTAACGAAAATATCCAAATACCCATTATTATTAATGTCTGCAATATCCGCCCCCATGGAAGCTGCAGAAGTGGAGCGCATATAATCTGTCAATTGCTCTGTAAATGTACCGTCCTGATTGTTGATGTACAGGTAATCGCGCTCAAAAAAATCATTAGAAATAAAGATGTCCATCCAACCGTCCCTGTTCACATCCCCAATGGTGATACCCAGACCAAAACCAATAATAGAACCATAAATCCCAGCTTCTTCGGACACATCTGTAAATGTATCCCCATCATTCCTAAATAATTTATCACCACCCACAGGGTCTCTTCTTGGCCTTTCATTCTGCATCTTATTGAAGCTGCCAATGGCCTGATAGCTATTGTTCAAAAGATACACATCAAGGTCGCCATCATTATCATAATCAAAAAAGACGGCATGGGTGGAGTAACCTTGGTCAGCCAAACCATAAGCTTCCGCCATTTCTGTAAAGGTGCCATCCCCATTGTTGATAAACAGTTCATTCTGCTTATTGTCCCCTTTGATATCACCGGAGTTGCAAACATAAATATCCAGCAATCCGTCGCCATTCACATCGGCCATGGCTACTCCTGTACTCCAGGCACGCGTTCCAGCCACACCTGCTTCAGCAGTAACATCTCGAAATTTAAAATCACCCTCATTCAAATAGAGCTTGTTTTCCCCCTGATTGGAGGTCAGGTAGATGTCAATCATACCATCATTGTTCACATCTCCTAAGGCCACTCCTCCACCATTGTAAAAATTCCTGTAGGTAAAGATGTTAAACTTCTCATCAAAACTCAGGTCGTTTCGAAAATCTATACCAGAATGAGAAGCGCTGATCCTTTCAAAAAGAAAATCACCTTCATCCTGATCCTTTTCTTTACAAAGGGTAAATAAGCCCAAAAGGAGCCCTGTTATAACAAATCCCGATTTAAGCCTCATCTCTATTATTGGTCATATCTGCAATGTCCTTTATCCTCAGGTCCAGCATTTCTACCCGCACTGTGGTCATGTCCTTGATAAATACCCTGATCCACCTATTGCCGTCAATCCGCACAAATGCCTTTACCGTTTTGCTTTTGTTACTCACCTCCAGGAAATCCTCTCCATACCATTCCTTCAAGAGGCCCAACACATCCACCAAAAGTTTGTCATTCGTGAAATTCTCATTACCGGGAAACCAAGAGTCATATTGAAACTCCATTGGCATAAAATATAAGTGATTGTCGTCAAACTGTGGATAAAAATTCATCCGAACACTTTTCCCGGATGGTACTTCGGGCTTATACTCAATTTGCAGATAATGGGCTCCATTGGTCAAGATGCCATTTTTATTATGCTCCCAACAGGTAGCAAAAAACTCTTTTCGTCCCATACCAAACCTCAAATCCAGAAATAAATCCTCTACAACTCTACCGGATGCCAACTCCCTTTCTTTCAACTTATCATATTCAGTCTTGGGCTGGCAGGATAATGCCAGAGCCATCAATCCGAAAATCAACACTTTGTACTTCATTTTATTTATGGTAATATTTTTCAATATCATAATCCCTTTATTTCTTCCCAGATAAATGGAACAACTGCGGAAAATCGTTGTTCTTCGCAACCAAAATTACTTGTCCATCTTTGGAATTCAAGACTTGGATATCCCTAATTTCTCCTTTCAAAAAGAACCCGGAATCGGAGGGCTTAATTATTTCCATAAGTCCAGAATCATCAATTACCACATGCCAACCATAACTTCCCATATTGATACCAATTTCCGGTTTGATTTTACTTTGATTTCCCCCTGCGAACAAATGAATATTACCTACTCTATCTTCCAAAACCTCAATCGCATACACAGGACTGCTCTGAATTTCGCTGGGAAGCTCTTTTTTTGCAAAGATACCATTTCCCTGATTGACAAACAGGGAAGTCTCCAGTTCATGTACTTCTAATACCAAATTCCGGCTTAAAACTTCCTTGGAAAACAAGTCTTCCATGCGTTTGTCTTTATAAACATCATAGGTCAAAAGGATTTTTCTAAGGCTTGGCAATTGCTTAAGCAGGGTCTGTTTCAACAGTAAAGGATAATCCTGATCCCCTTCATATAAGGTCAGAATCTGTTCGACGCTTCCATTTTGATCGAAATCGTTGATGTGTAATTTCATGGGTTTTTCTGGGGAAGCCTTTAGCCTACTGTTTTTGCCCATATTACCTATCAAAATATCCGGTAAGCCATCGCCTGTTAAGTCTTCTACCAATAACCTGTTCCAAAGGCCTCCAGTTTGTGTAAATCCAAATGCATCACTTTGGTCCTGATAAATGTCATCGATTTTCTTAAATACCTTAATAGGCATCCACTCTCCCACGACCAACAGTTCTGCATCTCCGTCACCGTCCAAGTCCCCTATCCATGCATCGGTACTCATTCCAAGATTTTTGAGGGCTGGAGCAAGGGCATCAGTTTTATCCAAAAACCGACCATCTCCTTGGTTTTCCAAAAGAATCACATCTCCAGGGATACCATAGGCAAACGGAATGGTACGGGTTCCTACCAAAAGGTCTAAAGCCCCGTCGCCATTGTGGTCAAAAGCCTTGACAAAAGAGGAGCTTTCAAACCTATTAGGCAAATGCCCTTGCGTCTTGATGAAATTTCCTTTTCCATCATTCAGGTATAACCTGTCCTGATAATTGGGATTTCGGTTACCAAATTCCAAGCTTCCACTCAGAACATAAAGGTCTACATGTCCATTTCCATTGGCATCAAAAAACAACCCCCCCACGTCTTCGGCCAGTTGATCCTCCTCTAAGATTTGATGCGTTTTAAAGGATCCATCAGCCTGCTGAATTAGGATTACCGAAGCTTGGCCCCTAGCTCCCGGAAAAAAAACATCATCCCAACCATCCCCATTGACATCCGCTAAGGCCATTCTGGGACCCTCATTGGAAATCATATGGAAGCGCAGGCGATCCCGGTCAAAATCAATAAAGACGCTTTCCTCATGCTTCCAGGGAAACTCAGTTTGGGAGGCCTGAAGTAAGGTAAACTTGGGAATTTCCCCTTGGACAAATGGCTTAGTGGCGCTTTTAGGATCCAAGGTTAGCAATTGATTGGTTGCTACTTCATAAAGCACAGTCAACCCTCCATTTGGCCATAGCACCTCCATGGAATCTAATTTTTCTATTTTTCCCAGACCAAAATGCAAGCGATGGTCAACAGAAGACATGTAGCCTTTGACAGGATTATGTTCCTGATAAAAAAGGTTTCCACCCTTGTAAAGGCTTACCTGAGTACCAAACTGACCGGAAAGGGCCAGTTGCAAATAGTTATTGCCATTAATTTCCCTGCTGTTATTCTTAAAAATAAAAACCTCCCCATCAAGATTGTTTACCACCAAGTCCAAGGCACCATCATTGTTCAGGTCAGCATATGCTGCCCCGGTGGAAAAGCTAAGCTGATACATCCCTGCTGGTTCAGCTATATCTTCAAACTGATAATCCCCAAAGTTTTTAAACAAGTAGTTTCTTAAAGGATGGGAAGGAAACTGATCAATCATGCTTGTCAGCAAAATGGAATCCCTTTTCAGCTGACCAATCAGGTTTTGATTATTGACATAATAATCGACATAATCAAAATCTGTAAGGTCTTTAACAATTCCGTTGGCAACAAAAATATCCTTTAAGCCATCATTGTCCGCATCAAAAATCAAGGCGCCCCAGGACCAATCTGTCGCATGAACACCAGCTTGTCTTGAAACATCTATGAAGTGCGGTAGTTGGGTGCCAGGCTGAAAACCCAAATTCCTTTGAAGGGTGTTGCGGGTAAATTGATGAAAATATCCGGCCCTCACATTGGCTTGGTACTTATCCCAATCTTCAAAAGGCGTCTTGGTTTTTACCCTGTCCAAAGTTGCCGGTAACATCTCAGTGACAAAAATATCCTGCCAACCATCATTGTTCAGGTCAGCAATATCGGCGCCCATAGATCCCATACTGATTTCTGTAATCATTTCCTCCAAGGCTTCGGTAAAGGTCCCATCTCCATTATTGATATAGAGATAGTCTTTTTCAAAAAAATCGTTGGAAACATACAGGTCAGGCCATCCATCTCTGTTAAGATCAGCTACGGTTACTCCTAGGCCATAACCTATCGCTGAACCGTAGATTCCGGCCTCTTCACTGATGTCTATGAATTGACCACCATCGTTTCTGTATAACTTATTCCCTCCAAGTGTATCTCTGACATCTCTTTGCCCTACTCGAAGGTCATTGATCCCCACAGACCGGGCGGAATTATTCAAAAGGTACATATCCAAGTCTCCATCCCTGTCAAAATCAAAAAATACCGCATGCTGGGAAAGTCCCTCATCTGCAATTCCGTATGCCTTGGCCATTTCAGTAAAAGTCAAATCACCATTATTGATATAAAGTGAATTATGTCTCTCCTCTCCACCTAGAGGTCCGGACTTGCAGATATAAATATCCAAGAGCCCATTTCCATTGACATCCGCCATGGAAACTCCAGTGGACCAAATCCCCGGCACAGCAAGGCCAGCTTTTTCGGTAATATCTTCAAATTGGAAATTTCCCTTATTGAGATAAAGCTTGTTCTCACTTTGGTTGCCTGCCAAAAAAATATCCACCAGACCATCATTATTGATATCTCCCAGTGCTACCCCAGCCCCATTATAAAAATTTCGGAAGGTGTAGGGATTAAATTTTTCATCATAAACCAGATCATTCCTGAAATCAATGCCCGTCCAAGACTTGTCCATCAATTCGAAAAGCAAAACACCTTCCTGTTTTTTGGTACAAGCAGAAATTATCAAAAGATAAATAAATACGAGAACGAAACGAATCAAGCTAGGTGATGAAATTAAGGTGATACTTATTAAAATACGGATTTTAAAATTATAAGCTACAAATTTTAAGATTAGAGATAACATCTTATGTGTCGCGTCATCCTGATATTTTAAAATTTTGCATTTAAAGAAAGGTAATGACAGTTATTGAAACGTCATGCTGAGCGGAGCTTGCGGAGTCGAAGCATCTCCCATATGATAGGAGACCCCCCGAAAGCATCGGGGCAGGCTTTCCCTTCGTCAGAGTGACGCACATTTCTGTCATTGGTAGTTTTTAAAGTTTGACATTTACAGAAAGGTAATGACAGTTATTGAAACGTCATGCTGAGCGGAGCTTGCGGAGTCGAAGCATCTCCCATA
>NZ_SLAP01000245.1 GCF_007126775.1 Cecembia sp.
AAGCAGTAATAAAAGAAGTTGAAGCTGTAGTGACAGCAGCAAAAGATGAAATTAACTATATTACTTTTTCTGGTTCTGGAGAGCCAACTCTTCACAGCAGCTTGGGAAAAATTATCAGGGATCTTAAAAAATTGAATGAAATCGGTGCAATCGAATTTTTATCCGAAAGTTACTCCCACTCTATTCTTTCAAAAAAATTCCAGCATGAATTCATGCATCAGACCCTCAATCAGAAAAACAAAATTCTTAAATTATTTGGCCAAATACCGAAAACATTTGTTAATAATTACGGTTACCCATTGCAGTTTTTATCCGATACACTCCCAAAAATGGGAATTAAAGGATTGCTTCAATTCGAAGACATACAATATAAAACATGCAGTAGTCCCACCAATTATATGAGACTTTCCGAATCAGATTCCCTGCAGGTACTCAATAGTGATAAATGGGTCCTTCAGCCATTTATTGAGGAAAATAATGGAGTAAAAAGTATCAATATGGATGCTTTTCTGAACTGGGTAAAGGAGATTCCTGATGAAAATGAGGTGATTTATATCGCTTTGGACTATACTGAACTACATTCGAGGAATTCTGAGGATGTAGGGATTTTGGAGTTCATCAAAGCGCTGCCAGAAAATACGGCTTCCAAGAATATAGGTTTTTGTACTCCATCAGAAATGGTTTCAGGAAAAAGCGGCAAGATGGCTGAAAAGCCAATTATTGCCATGGAAACAAAAAAGGAATTGGGTGCCAGGGCAATAAATGGTTTTCAAAAGGAAATCATAGATATTCTAATCAGCTTGAAGGAAAAGGTTTATCAAACCAAAGATGAAAAAGTTCTTAAAACCTGGTTTTACCTTCAGGATCAGTGGTTATTGAACAGCCTCCAAACTGATGAAACATCGGATGCAGAAAAAAATCAAGCAGTCCAATCCTACATCAATTTCAGGAACATTTTAGAAGATTTTACAAAAAATATTGAGAAAACACTAGCCAAAGAAAAATCAACCCCCATAGAACTGATGTACGACAAAAGAATCAAATCATTGGGTAAGGGATTGACAACAGATTCTTGGGAGTTCAATAGTTTGTTTTAAGCCATTTTACTTGGATAGCCGCATCCAGGAAGACCTCATCTCCCATTGCTGGTCTTCCTTCTTAAGTTTTGCTGTCCAAAGGTAGGTTTTCGGCCAATTTTTGAAAATGCTCGCTATGGTATATAAAAACCTGAGCGACATTTTCTTTTCATTAGGTATCCATCCACCTACAGGATGGATTTGAATTTGAACATCATCTTCTTTTGTCGATACTTTATAGATCCCTTGTATACTGCCTGTGCTATTTTCCCCAGAAATCACAAATTCTCCTTCCACTTCCAGTCCTGCTTTGATCAAATTGAATTGAGGAAATGCAGGATCAAATGCTATCTTTATTTGATGACCATCACCAGATACAGAATAGCTTTTTATTTCCTTGGCACTCCCGTTTTCCTCCCATAACAGTTGTCCTATTTCCTTATTTTCCGACTCTAAAATACCGGAGAAGGATGGATTAAAGGTAACTATAAAAGGATCAGGAGAATAACGTGCAAAATACATCCACATCCCATCCAAGGGAAGGGGCAATTTATCTATCTGATGGTTTTTCCCATCAATTACCACTTCTAGAAGCGTATGTTTTCTTCGTACGAAATAAAAATCATGTAACAGTACCAAAGGCATGGCTGAGGGGTTTGTCGCGGCATCTCCCATAGGTGCTAATAGACCAAATGCTGCCCTTTTTTTCGGATGTTTTTCTTCTATATGGATTTTAATCAACCTGTCATTTTTATCTCTGAAGACTAT
The DNA here is from genome assembly GCF_007126775.1 of Cecembia sp. Classification (GTDB taxonomy): domain Bacteria; phylum Bacteroidota; class Bacteroidia; order Cytophagales; family Cyclobacteriaceae; genus Cecembia. The sequence continues at coordinate 1,845 of NZ_SLAP01000245.1, forward strand.
ATTGGCCACTACCCCAGCAGATAAAATCTCAAATTCACTTCTTTCAAAATCAACCTGATGCATAGAAGCCAATCCCTTCCCGGCAATATCATATTTTTTAGGATCAGGTTGTATTTGCTTATCATGGTACACTTCCACCTGCATGTCTTTTCTCCATGCGATCACCAAGAGTCCCTTACCGTTGATCTCATCATCAAAGAACTGAGGTTCCAAACCAATAAACTCCTCATCAGGATCCTTTTCAAAATTGACCAAAAGTAATTTTTCCATAGGATCAATACCAAATTGGAAAGGCAAATAAAGGGTTTCCTCTTTGTCAGAATATATTTTCTTTGGATGTTTCATGAGCGGGGTTTCATTTTTTTAATCGGGCAAATAAACACAGGGAAAGGAGAAAATTCCGTAGCATAATGCCAAAATTTTCAGTGATAAAGGTAGGTAAAACCAAGATTTATAGAAAATACCAAGATCAGTTGCTAAACTGACAAAGGTCATGAAAATCCATAAGTTTATCTTCTATCTTTATTCACGGTAATCCATGATCAGTCCCAAAAAGTCAGGATTGTGGATGGGTCTTTTTTTGATTATAGTAAACCCAATTATAAACTAATGAAAACTGTATTTACCCTCTTGATACTGCTGCATGCATTGATCCACTTATTGGGTTTTGTAAAAGCATTTCAATTTGCAGAATTAAAGGATTTCCCCTTGCAGATCAGCAAGCCTGTGGGATTGTTTTGGCTAGGATCAGCCATGGTTCTTCTGACCACTGGTTTCTTTTATTTCAAAGAAAATCCCTATTGGTGGTTATTTGCTTTTGTTGGTTTGATCTTGTCTCAGGTACTGATCATTTCGCAATGGTCTGCTGCTAAGTTTGGTACGCTTCCCAACCTGATCATTTTAGTGGTTGCAATCATTTCCTATGCACAATTCAATTTTGAAAAAAAAATAGCCGAGGAAATCCGGGAAACCTTACCAAGCTCTGATCCCCTTTTGCCCCTTACAGAATCATCCATACAACACTTGCCAATATCGGTTCGTAGATGGCTCCAATATTCCGGTGTAATAGGCAGACCTGCCATACAGTCGGTATACATGCAGCAGTCGTATCAATTAAAGCTCAAACCTGAACAGAAAAACTGGTATACAGCTAATGCCACCCAACTTTCTGTTACCAATCCTCCTTCTTTTGTTTGGTCTGTAGATGTACAGATGATGCCCCTGCTTTATGCCTTTGGCAGAGATAAATTTGTTGAAGGAAAAGGCGAAATGCTAATCAAGCTGTTGTCTTTACTTCCCGTGGCAAAAGATGGATATAATCCGCAATTTAATGAAGCCGCACTACAAAGATTTCTTGGGGAGCTGGTTTGGTATCCCTCAGCTGCTGTTTTGGATTATATAGAGTGGGAAGAAATAGACAATAACAAAGCCGAGGCGACTATGACAATCGGCCAAACCAAGGGCAAAGGAGTATTTGAGTTTGATGATGAAGGCAAACTGCTGCAATTTACCGCAAATAGGTACATGAGTAGCGGGGCAGATGCAATTAAGAAAGACTGGGTCGTACGGACATTGTCCTACAAGGAATTCAATGGGGTTCAACTTCCCAACAAGTGCAATGCCACCTGGGTACTGGAATCAGGAGATTGGACATGGGCATTATTTGAAGTTGACAGCGTAGTATTTAATATACACTAATATTTTTCCCGGAGGTGTGATATGATACGGACCATCTCCTTCCTGACCTCTGCTGTGGGTCTGGTAAAGTTGTTATTCATAAAGACAAAGCGGTACCTTTTCCCCTTCCTTGTTTCTAACCAGCCGCTTTGAAGGTGCATATTTTTAAGTGTTCCTGTTTTTGCCCAAACAAAGGCTTCTCCTCTATCCAGTTCGTAGGCAGTTTTCAGGGTGCCGGAAACACCTCCAGCTGGCATCAGGGCTTTTAACCTATCTAAATCTCCAAGTCTATCTTCCAACATGTTCAACACAGCAAGCACCGTATTTGGGGTAAATAAATTGTACCGCGAAAGGCCTGAACCATCTTCCCAAATGGGAGGATGTCTTAAATCCATTAACCAATTTTCCTGAACATGTCCAATGGCCCGTTGCATATCCAGGGTGTCTCCTAAAGTACTGGAACATAATAACAATACCTGTTCTGCCAGGAAATTATCGCTGGGAAGCATCATGTGTTTGTATAGACTGTCTGATGGGATGCTATAAAAAGTACCTAAATCTTTACCCTTATTGCGCCGGATCAATTGAATTTCCCTTTTTAGGGTGTCCTGCAATAAAAACCGGCTCATTTCCAAATCCATGGGAAAAGGCAGCAAAGATTCAAAGCTTTCAGGAACTGGCAAAATGGGATATATTAACAAATTACCTGTTTTGGCCCTCAAGATGTCAAACTCCTTTAGGACCAGGCTGGAATCTGGTTTAGCAAAGTCAATCATCACCTTGGGATTTATTTCAAAAAAACCTGTATTGAGCCCTTTTACATTCACTGTGTTGGCGTAAATTGGAAAATGGGCCGGATCAGGTCTCCAATAACTTGGTTCATAATGGATAGGTGCCTGGTCTGCGATAAAAATCTTATAGGGTGTTTTTGCTAAAAAGTGGTAAACTCTGCCATTATCAAGTTTGGGATGTAAAAATGAGGGATCTCCTGTTGGCCAAAGGATCAGGGAATCTCCCAAAATTTCGTACTGAAAAGCCGGGATAGAGTCACCTAAAATCACCAAACCCGCCAACAAGGTAAATAATTTGGTATTGGAGGCTGGTACGAAATGGATGTTTTCATGCTGCGCATAGACAATACTTCCAGTTTCCTCCTGAACCATAAAGCCAACAAAATGCTCCTGTAAAATTTCAGATTGCCTAAAAATTTTCCTTACCTTTTTTTCTGTCAATTTTTGTCCAAAAACGTTCTGATCAACTAATAGACCGATCAGTAAAAACAATATAACTGCCTTTTTCATCAAGGTTGCAGGTGTTTTCTTAAAAACTCAACAGTTGCCTGATTGACTTTGACCAAATTGGCATACTTCATCCAGTGGTGGGTATCATCAGGAATTATCAGGGCTTCGAAGGGCATTTTTCGGTCTTCAAACCTTCTGATCAAATCAGTTGTATGGCTTACCTGTACATTCCTGTCATCATCTCCATGGATAAATAGCACCGGAGATTTCCAGGTATCCAAATACGCCAAAGGTGAAGAATAATAGGCTGTCCTCTGCGCCTTTTCAAAATCGGGGGCTTTTTCAAAACCATCTGGCATTTCCAGTCTGCTTGATAGTTCGTGCACCCCATGTATATCTACTCCAGCAGCAAACAACTCAGCGTCCTTGGCCAAAGCCAAAGCCGTTAAATACCCACCATAAGATCCCCCATAAATGCCAATCTTTATTGGATCTACCTGGGCTAAAGATGCCAGATATTCTCCTGCTGCTTTCACATCCAGATATTCCTCTGCTCCCTGCCAATAAGTCCTTGGGGCTTTGTGGAATTCATAGCCATAACCGATTCCCAACCGGAAATTCACGGAGAGCACTACGAAGCCATTATTGGCCAAGTATTGATTAATTGCATAGGCATTGGAATAATAATCACCATAATGCCATCCGAGCAACATTTGCCTTTGAGGTCCACCATGTACAAATAGCACAGCCGGTTTTTTATCAGAACCACCTTCTTTTTCAAAAATCTGAGCATGGACATTCAGACCGTCCGCTGATTTAAATACCACTTGCTTGGGGATTACCAGTTCAGATTGTGGAAAATCCCGAGGAACCAAGTCCTCGGCAATGACAGTCATGCGCCTTTCTGCCAAAGAAAGTACTGTGGGCAATAATGGTCTCTGGGCAGTGGAAGAAAGACAAACAATATGTGACATTCCCGACAGCATCACTGGATTTGTCTCAATACTTTCGCCCTGACTCCATATTTCAAAATTACCGGTAAGTATATTTACACTTCCGATATGTCTCCTGTCAATATCATCTTCCAAAGGGCCAGTATTGGCTGAAAAAAGCAAAGATTGACCATCTGGAGTAAGCTGAACATGTTCTACCATAAAATTTCCTTGGGTGAGTTGTCTGGAAGGACCTTGATCAGCATGCATGGCATACAAATGTGGCCAGCCATCTTCATAGGAGAGATATACAATTTGATTGTTTGCCGCCCAATGCAGATTGGCGCCTCCATGGGTAGTAGAAATTGAGCCCCTCAGGGTTTCTGGGGCCTTCCATCGCAGCTTTCCCTCTCCAGTAGCCAACTCCACAGTCCAAATCTCCCAAGGATTATGCCGCTGCTCTAAAATGGGCTGTGGTTCGGGATTACCTCCCGGCCTTCTTATAAAAGTAACCTTTTGGCCATCAGGAGACCATTTTGGACTATAATCCCTGCTGAACGAAGGGGCTAAATAATGCATATCTTTCGTCTCCAGGGCATAGACACCAATCAAAGAGTGTGTACTTCTGTTTACCGAAAAGAGCAGCTGATCCCCATTGGGGGACCATGCCAGAGCACCTACAGTACCTTTAATTTCGAACATTTGAGCCGCTAGTCCTCCCTGAACAGGAACTGACCATGCCTGCCTATTTTTGATAAAAGCAATCAGTTTCCCATCAGGTGAAACCAGGGCATCATCACCCTCTGCAAGTACTTCAGCCTTGCCTTCCGAAAAAGGAACTTTCCATATTTCAATTTTAGGAATAAATGTTTCTTGAGAAGGGTTGATTCCAACACTTCTTTCCCAATTGCTTCCATGTTCTCCTCCCCTTACGAAAATCAGGGTTTCTCCATCGGGAGTAAACTGAAGACCAGTTATTTCCTGCCCATCATCCTTATCAAATTCAGTGACTCTTCTTGGAGTAAAAGTGGGTGCCTCCGCTACATAGACATTGCGAAGTCCTTTTTCATTCATAGCCCAGGCAAATCTGTCACCCATGGGTGCAGCTGTCAGTTCAGATGGGAAAGGAAAAGAAGTTACCTGTTCCATACTGAAATGCTGCGCATGGCTTTGTACAAGTAGAAATAACAGGAGGACTAAGGAAAGGACAGGTTTCATAAGAATGAATTGATTAATGTCCAAAATAAAAAATTATTGTCAATTAACCATCCTTCCTCATCTAATGAAGAGAGTGAAATAGAAAAGAGGCTGTCCTATAAGTAAAAGCTATAAGTTTTTTTTATTTGTAAATTAAACTTTATAACGTTTTATAAAACAGCCTCTTATGGTATAAGCAGCAATAGGTGGAAACTTACTCTGACACTTGCAGGGTTATATTCCGCGTCCTTGAGAAATTAC
>NZ_SLAP01000129.1 GCF_007126775.1 Cecembia sp.
AGCATTGTCGAGGGATTTTGAAAAGCCACTGCACGTCAGAAAGGTGAATATGGATCAATTTGGTGTATTTGGATTTCTTTTTACCGAGACCAACAAGGGTTTTGAGCAGGAACTGACCGATATTCTCCACTCCGCTCTGACCAAGTATATGGTCTTGAAGGAGTTTTCAAAGTAGGTAACAATTTGGGAGGGTTCAGGTGTTCAGGGTTCAGGTGTTCAGGGTTCAGCTTGCTCCGAAGTATTTCGGAGGGTTAAGGGTTGACGGTTAACCAGTTCATTGTTAACGATTTAACGTGTTCAGCGTTCATGAGTTCAGGGTTAACAGTTAACGAATCAACGCCTAAGGTTCATGTGTTCATGGTTCATGTGTTCCTCGATTACTTACAAGATTCGTAAATCACTTGTCCGCCATGGCAGATCAAGCTTTGAACGACTAGGCCGTAGCGGATTTGAATCTATTCCTCATTCCACATTTTCCCTTCATTTTCCTAAATTTACGCCTTCAAACCGACACACATGAACGAATTCCAGGGCACCCGCATCAATAAATATCTCAGCGAGGTGGGGTATTGTTCCAGAAGGGCTGCGGACAAACTGATAGAAGAGGGTAAAGTTACGATCAACGGTAAGGTTCCCGAAATGGGTACCAAAATCCAAGAAGGAGATGAGGTAAGGGTATTGGGTAAATTGATTTCTCCGCCCAAAGAAAAACATGTATACATTGCCTTCAATAAACCCGTGGGCATTGTCTGTACCACAGATACCAAGGCAGAAAAAGACAATATCATCGATTTCATCAACCATCCTAAAAGAATATTTCCTATTGGCCGCTTGGACAAACCCAGTGAGGGATTGATCCTTTTGACAAGTGATGGTGATATTGTGAATAAAATTCTGAGGGCAAAAAACAACCACGAGAAAGAATATCTGGTCACAGTGGACAGAATGATAACCAGAGATTTCATCTATAAAATGGGCAATGGAATCCCAATTTTAGGTACGGTTACCAATAATTGTGAAGTGGAAGCTTTGGGAAAATACAAGTTCAGGATTGTACTTACACAGGGGCTCAACCGTCAGATCCGCCGCATGTGCGAGTATCTGGGTTACAATGTCACCAAACTGAAGCGGATCAGGATCATGAATATACCCTTGGATCTGCCCATTGGCCAATGGAGAGATTTGACAGAAAAGGAAATGATAGAAATCAACCGGCTATTGGCTGATTCTACCAAGACCCATGATGACAATGCCAATTGAATGCCTGTTTCTTTAGATTATTAAGTCTTGATTTTTTCTTTCATTTAGAAAAAGGTGACGAAGAATATCTCCAAAAAGATGAAAACGTTTAACCTTAACGCTTTTTAAGAAAACGTTTAAGACTTTTTTAGAATTAATTTTTCTTGAAATGCCATTTTTTGAAGATTTTTATTTTAAATATCAGAGGTATGAAAGCTAAACCAACATTTGAAAAAACACTGCAACCTGCTTTAGATTTATCTATTTGCATCCCATCTGCTTATCGTTTGGGTTTTGAGAAAAGCGTTAAGCTTTTAGAACAATCAGATAAGGAGAAAAACAGATCGCAAATATGAAAGCAAATTCATTTGCTGATTCCGAAAGCAAATCAACCTGAAGGGAGATTTAAGGTCAATTGTAATGCCTCTTCCACCAATAAAATGGCCCAACGCTATACGCAAGGCTATTCTTTTGCAGAGGAGGAGAGGACGGAGCCTGTCTGCCGAACAGGCAGGCGTTAAAGATTAGTCCGGTGGACTAATCTAGCGACGGGCCAGGATGCAGGGCTGCTCCCTCCTCCTCAAGCAAAAAAGGCTGAGCAAATGCTCAGCCTTTTTACGCAGAGGAGGAGGGATTCGAACCCCCGGTACCTTGCGGTACAACGGTTTTCAAGACCGCCGCATTCGACCACTCTGCCACTCCTCTAAAATCCAAAAACGAATGCTATTTTATCCGTTTTGGATTGCAAATGTAGACACTTCAAACGAATTTACAAACGATGTCCCAGCAAATTTGTAAGCCTTATTTTTTAATCCCCTGATAATCTGATCTATTATTTGTAGGTTTCTTTAAACCCACAAGTGCTTGCCATTTTTTTTAATTTCTTTTTTTGCAATAACCAATGGCCTTAGTATCTTAGTGAGTCCTTTAAACCTAAACTATTGATGTTGACATACAATTTGTTGTATCTCCTTATATTTTTCTTCACCGCTGACAATCAACATGTTAACCTTCCCCCGACTCAAAACCAATTAGTAGAGGAAACGATTCCAGAATCAAAACCCAGACCAAAAATTGCCATAACTTTTGACGATGGCAACACTGCAGATATGCCCGGGCTGAGCTTGGATGAATGGAATGGTCAGATTCTAAGCCATTTGGATCGCTTTGGGGCCAAGGCGATCTTTTTTGCAACTGGTGGACAACTCAATAGTCCAAAAGGCAGGGCAATGCTCCAAGACTGGAACGATAATGGACATTGGATAGGAAATCATACCTATAACCATCCAAGCCTTAATCATGAGCAAGTCAGCTTGGAATATTATAAAAATGACTTTTTAAAAAATGACCCCTTTCTGGCCAGGTATTCCAACTATGTGTCCCTATTTCGCTTTCCTTACCTGAAAGAAGGGGATACCAAAGAAAAAAGGGATGGGTTCCGTTTATTCCTTGAACAAGAAGGCTTTAAAAACGGTCATGTAACCATTGATGGGTCTGATTGGTATATCAATAGCCGCCTTTTAAATAGAATGAAACGCAACCATCAAGCTGACATCACAGACTTCAAAAACTGGTATGTACAGCACCATTTGGAAAGGGCAAATTTCAATGATAGCCTGGCCACAGTACTTACCGGACGCAAAATCAAGCACGTGCTGTTACTGCATCATAATTTGGCAGCAAGTTTATTTTTAGATGATCTTTTGGATGCTCTGGTAAATGAAGGTTGGGAAATAATTGACGCCATGGAAGCTTACCAAGACCCCATTTACAACCACTCTCCCCAAACTTTGCCTGCCGGTGGTAATTTTCTGAGGGCATTATCCAAAGAGGCTGGCATTTATGGCAAACTCTTTGCGCATGCACCCGAAAAAGAAGGTTACCTCAAAAATGAAATGGATAGGCTTGGCCTTTAAACCATAAAATATCAGGATAGAATATAATTCTAGCACCTTTCGTAAAAACTTATTCTTTTTTTTAGACAAAATTAACATTCTTTAAAACTAATATGTTACATTAATTGTGTCACTAAAAGTTTGGCCTATTAGATGAAAAAACTTAATGATATACCTGCCATTCTCCTTATCGATGAGGAAGAAATAGTCAATATGATCAATAAAACGGTCATCAGAAGGACAGGATACCAGGGAGAAATTATGGCATTTCAATCTGGACAGGAAGGCTTTAACTTTATTGAAAAACTAGTCTCACAAAACGGTCCAACAAAACATCCCTATTTATTGCTCCTGGACCTGAAAATGCCAGGTTTTTCCGGTTGGGATTTTTTAAACAAATTTTTATCATTGAAAGAATCTGACAGGAAACAATTTAAAATCGCTATTCTGACTTCTTCTGACAAGGAATCCGATATAGAAGAATCCAATAAATACAAGGAAGTGTTACAATTTTCCTTTAAGCCATTGACCAAACATTCATTTTTAAAAATCATCGACGCAATACAAAACTAAAATAATTGGAAAATAGTCATTTTTCCTACTTTGCTACTAAACTACATATTCCACCAATAAGTGAACTTCAATGCAATAGACCTGTCCTTAGCATAAAAAGGTGCAGGAAGATAATTGTCGGTAAAAACCAGGAAAATATCAGATGCGGGCTTAAATCGCCATTGCAAGCGCGTATTTAAATTAATATTCTCTATCTGCTCATTGTATTGCACAAAAGCTGTCACAAAGAAGGTATTGGTCAAAGTAAGATCAAGCCTGGGACCAATAAGCCAAAAATGGGTAATACCCCAAGTTTCCGGTAAATGGATTTCATTATAATTGGCATTGAAGGTCAAACTGAAATAAGGCTGAAACCTGTATCCCAACTCAGCCGCCATATTGTACCTTTTCCCATCTGCAAAATAGCCCCCAAACCTCGAAGAAAATGCATAAGTGAATATACTCTGCGGCTTGGAGCTGTATTCTGAGCCCCAGGCATACCAAGTATGTTCCGTCCCTGCCTCTAAGGTTTCGCCTGAGAAATTGGTAGGATCAAAAGGGTTTAATAATTTGATATAATCCCTTGCTCCCCATATAACCAAGTTACTTTGAGATCTGAACCTAATACGGTAAGACAACCAAGTTTCATTGTCCGTCTGCTGAAAATCCGTATCAAAAAACATTCTTGAATTCAACTCTGGGCCATGACTCAGTATCTTTTTGCTTTTGGGAAAAAAGAGATAGCCCACAGAGGGATGCGTTTTATAAAAACCAGTCCTGGGCACAAATCCTACTTCAGCCGTGTAATTTTCCGATACATATTCTTGCTGCCAGTTCCAATATAGGTTTCCACCCGTGTACCTCAGGTTGGCCGCATGTGCCAGCCCTCTTCCACCCTCTCTTGGATTAAATGACTTCAAAACCATGGCTTTTCCGGTCCATAAATTATTGGAAGATGCCAGATTGAATTCCATCCCCACATTTCTGTCATAATCCGGTTTATCCAAATTGGAAGGTCCTCTGAACATACCAACCTGCCTATTCACAAAAATAGCTCCGATATTTGATCTAGAAAAAACCCTGCGCTGCAGAGAAATTACTGAAAAATTTTGTGCGTCTATCCCTGATGCTTCTACTTGGCCAGTCTGCATATTCATCGCACCTATCCTCCAATCTTTATTGATCCTGCCACTCAACCTTGCCCCTGCCTGAAGCGGAGCATTCAGGCCGATCCTTCTTGAAAAAAAAGGACGGATTGTTTCAAAACCGAAATTGGCAAATAAGTCTCCATTTTCAAGAAAAAACTGCCTCCTTTCCGGAAAAAACAACTCAAAGCGATCCAAGTTGGTCACCTGTCGATCCACTTCCACCTGGGAAAAATCAGGATTGACCGTAAGGTCAAGGTTCATGGAAGACCCAAGCCCTATTTTGGCATCCATCCCATAGTCGTATCGGTATTCAGCGGGTAACCCTTCACGGACATTACGCCGCATACCTCCCAGCCCATAAGGAATCAAGGAAATATTCGGACCGGCCGCTGGAGGTGGGTTATCCCATACCAAAACACCCGTGTAAGCAAGGGATGCTGATGGGAATTGTCTGGGGACAGGTGCCCATCCAGATTTTTCGGTGGTTTTAAGGTCTAAACGGCTGAAATTGATCCCCCATTCTTTGATTCCATGCTTGTATCTTATAGACTTAAATGGGATCGCTGCTTCAAAAATCCACTTATCCTCGTAATTTCTAACTTTGGAGACCCATTTGTTATCCCAACTCAAATCAACCCTTCCACCATCAAACATGATCCCGTCCCATTGTGCGCCGGCAGCATTGGCACCGAAGGAAAACCCATTCAGCTGATCATCAAAAGGATCCATGAAAAGGAGAAAATTATCATTTTTCCCAAAATTAAAATCCCTGCGAAGAGATTCCACCATGTAAGGCCCTTCCAAGGCATGGTAATTGACAACCATCAAATAAAGGTATTTGTCATCATAGGCCATGCGCACATCAGTTCTGACTTGGGAGTAGCTTGTATCCATTGGCGTAATCATAAAAAAATCCGTGGCTACCTCAGCATCCATCCAGGTTTGCTCATCCATCAAGCCATCAATACTAATCGGATCAACCGCCTTGGTAATATGTAATCTATAGTCGGAATTGATTTTTTGAGCGAAAGCTGTAAGCTGAATTCCCATGAAAAGGAAAACGAGGATAAGCGCTTTTTTCATGCTGCTGGGTTATGCCTATTTTGGGTCGCTCAAAATTAGCCAAAAAGGATAACTTCCCTTCATTTATTCCTTTAAATGAGGCTATCTGTTTAAGAAAGGAAGAATGATGGTAACAAAAGTATTATGTGATCATTTCAGAATGCCGCATCCCAATTGAAATACCTGCTCCTGTAACACTGCATAGCGGTATCCCCTAACTTTGCACTCAATTTGTAATTGGCAACAGCCCCAACACCTGCGCCAATTATGGGAATCAATTGGGCCAATTTGGCCAGATCCATATAATCCCGGTATTCTAATTGAAAAGCTTTCCAATCAAAAGCATCCAATCCTTCAGGGAACTTCTCCTGATAAAGTTCCCACTTTTCTACAATCTCGACTGTAATGTTCCTCGTCTCCTGACTGGCAAAAGTAAGTTTAAAAATGTAGAGCATAAACAAGCGCTCTTTGAAATCACGAACATCATAACCATAAGCTGCAGCAATCTCAAATAGCATTTTCATTTTTATACCTAAAAAGGCGGGGAAATCAGCCAACCCCATCAAAATACCTCCCGCACCTGTAATCGCTCCCTCTGCTGAAGCTGTACGGGTATATACTTGAATGATTTTCTTAACTTTGACCTCTCGTTGCAATAAAGAAATAGCCGGAAAAGGCTTAGGCGTGATGTACTTCGTGCCAAACAACACTCCCTTCACCATATTTTCAATAGCAAAAGTAATCACACGGTGTACCTTTTCCGGTATCAAATCATTGATCATTCTTTGGGTACCCTTGGTTAGCTTATTCACCAATGAAGGCCCTTTCTTTGTTTTCATTAGCCATGCAACATATTCTGCCAAAGCTATCTCGTCATAAAATTCTGTAGGGCCGGTAGTCAAATTGAATCATTTAAATCCTGTAACCCGAATTAACGATATAGAAAAGAAAAGATGAAGAAACTTAGCCTAATTTTTGTAAATATTTCTCCCCAAGGTCTCTCACTAAAATAACGTTGCCCTCTCCTGTATCCAGATAACCATATTCAAAACAAAACCAAAAGCATTTGGCATCTGAAATTTGAAAGTGATGGGTATGGTATTTGAAATTAAAACCCATTAAAGACAACCTATTTTTGGAAACCTTTAATTTTTCAACCCCATCCTTCAAATTATTGGAAATAATTCTCCGGTTCCTCATTAGAATATTCCGGATTACCACCACCTCATCTTCTGTGTC
>NZ_SLAP01000054.1 GCF_007126775.1 Cecembia sp.
AATAGAAGCAATGAATCAGCCTTGTTGATGAATAGTTTATACTGATAATAACACAAAACTAAGGGAACGTAAAATATGCCTTTGGTTTATATTTCAAGCAAGTAATTTTCAAAATGTGTAAATTTTAAAAAAATAGGCTTAAAATCAAGCCTATAATTCTAAAAATAATGTTTTTATGTCAGGAATAGGTTTAGGATAAAAATTTTAAAAAAATTAACAAATAATTTTAAGGCAGTTGACACTTCTTGGGTATTGGGCCAAATGCTCAAAAACCCAAATAATATTTTATTTTGTATATTCTAAAAAATCAGAACACAATATGTTTTTATGGGGTGATTAATCTTCGTTATGACCTTTGTTTTCTTTATCATCTGACAGGAGATGAACTTTAACTTTTTTGATTCTTTTTGCATCAACCGCAAGGATGGTGAATTCGAAATTAGCAAACCTGATTTTAGTCCCATTTTTAGGCAAATTGGAATTGATTTCCAACAGGAGACCACCCAAGGATTCACTTTCTCCTTTGACCTCATCAAAAACCTGTTGATCTACATCAATTTTTTTACAGAAGTCATTCAAAGAAACTTTTCCTTCAAAGACAAAAGTATTCACATCAATTTCTTTGAAAAAGAAATCCTCGGCATCATCGAATTCATCATTGATTTCGCCTATAATTTCTTCGATTAAATCTTCTAAGGTGACTAGCCCGGAGGTTCCCCCATATTCATCAACCACAATTGCCATGTGGACACGTTTTTTTTGAAAATCTTTCAACAGTGCGTCAACTTTTTTATTTTCAGGAACAAAGAATCCTTTTCGGACTAAGTTTTGCCATTCAAAATTTTCATCCTGTTCTATAAAAGGCAATAGGTCCTTGATGTATAAGATACCCTCAATATGGTCTATGGTTTCTTTGTACACAGGTATTCTAGAATAACCACTTTTGTTGATTTTGTCCATAAGTTCATGAAAATCGGTTTCAATTTCCACAGCGGTAATGTCCATACGGGATTGCATTACTTGTCTTACAGTCAGTGTGCCAAAGTTTACAATACCTTTCAAGATGTCCTTTTCCTCATCTGTGGTATCTTCTGTTGTTATTTCAAGCGCCTGATTCAGTTCATCAACTGATAAGGAATAACCCTTTTTTTGAATCCGTTTTTCGATGAGGCCACTCAAGCTCATCAGAAGGAAGGAAAGTGGTTTTAATAAAAAAGCAAAAAAGTAGATAAAAGGGGCCATAAAAACCGCAAATTCCACTTTAGCTTTGGTCGCATAAACCTTGGGTACAATTTCCCCAAAAAACACGATAGCAAAAGTCACCCCTACAGTTTGACCCAAAATGATTAAAAGGCCTGTAGCATTCAGACCAAAAAGGCTCCATGTGAAAAAAGTGGTTTGGGTGACGATTCCGATATTGATCAGGTTGTTTAGTATAAGGATTGTACTGAGTAGGGTTTTAGGCGATGCTACAAGTTGAATTGCCCTTAAGGTTCTCTGATCAGTGTGTTCTTCCATCTCTGCAATGTCCTCCGCATTCAGGGAAAAAAAAGCTACTTCCGACCCCGAAACCAGCCCTGAAACAAGGAGCAGGAGTACAAAAATCAAAGCATTGATAAGAATGTAGCCGGCTGAAACCTGATTGATTTCAGCCAGCAGCAAAAGACTCGGGTATGGGTCGTCCATCAAATTATTTGAATGATCATTACAAAATTAATCATTTCCTGACCAATTCTTCAAAAAATTATTTAGAAAGGCAGGTCATCGTCATCTGCAGGTCCCGAAGTAACTGGTGTATTTGCACCGGCTTGCTGTGGACTTTTTTCGTAATTACCGGAGGGTGTTTGACCCGTACCGGTACCTTCTGGTCTTCCTCCCAACATGGTGAAGCTCAGTACCCTAATTCGTACTCTTTTTCTGTTGTTTCCCTGTTCGTCTTGCCAGGAATCAGTTTTGATTTTACCTTCAACATAAATCTGCATTCCTTTTTTCAGGTACTGCTCTGCTATTTTAGCCTGACCATCCCAAAGTTCCAAATCATGCCACTCGGTATTTTCCACCCTGTTGCCATTCCTGTCTTTGTAGGCTTCTGTAGTAGCAAGTCTTAGGTTAGCTACTACTTTATCCCCTTCCAAATGCTTCACTTCTGGGTCTGCACCCAAATTACCCAATAAAATCACCTTATTTACTCCGGCCATAATCTGTATTGTTAAGTGGTTTACAAAAAGTCCATGATTAAATTTAAGAATTATTTTTCATCGTTCAAATATTTCAGGATCAACCTTGGCTTGGCTACACTTTCTAACTGGGTTTGGTCCACCATTTGATATCCCTTATTTTTCACCCACGCTGACAATTTCGGTTTTTCACTTTCCTCAATCACGAACTTTACAAAGTTGGCAAAAATTTTTTGATGCGTCAGTACATGCTTAAATACGTAAGGATTTTTTATGACATTTAGTGTCCGATAATTATCCTGATCGGCAAAAAACTGGGATTCCAATTGCAGGGCCTCTTTTAATTGAAGTTCTTCTAATGGGAAATCAAACAGCCCTTGCCAGATATCTCCGCCTCCTCTTTGTTTGATAACAGTGTATTCACCGCAGAGGATGTGGGCATATTGAAAATATCTTTCTTTAACTTTAATTTTCTTGGACTTGATAGGTAAGGATTCAACCATGCCTTTTTGATAGGCAAAGCAAGCCTCACTTATTGGGCAGGTGTTGCATTCAGGGTTTTTGGGTGTGCATTGCAGGGCACCAAATTCCATAATGGCCTGATTGAAATCTGCGGGGTTTTCCAAGGGGATAATTTTATTTGCAAATTCTTCGAAAAGTTTTTTCCCCTTACTGCTATTGCTGACTGCTGTAAGTCCAAATACCCGACTGAGCACCCGGAAAACATTCCCATCCACTACAGCTACTGCTTCTCCAAAGGCAAAAGAGGCAATGGCAGCAGCCGTATAACTGCCTACTCCCTTCAATTGAAGCAATTCTGTATAGGTTTCAGGGAATTTAGATTCCCTGTTTTCAAAAATTTCTTTAGCGCAGGCATGTAAGTTTCTTGCGCGGCTGTAATAGCCCAATCCTTGCCAAAGACGCATGACATCTTCTTCCGGTGCCTGTGCCAGTGCCTGAACATTGGGGTAATTGGCTGCAAATTTTTCAAAATAGGGTAAGCCTTGTGCTACGCGGGTCTGCTGAAGGATAATCTCTGAAAGCCAAATGAAATATGGGTTTCTAGTATTTCTCCAAGGCAAATCCCTTTTATGCACAGCATACCACTCCAATAATCTTTGGGAAAATACTTTTTGGTTCAAAGTAAGCGTTACATGTTAGATTAAGACAATGTTAAACATTTCAATCTAATTTTGGGCATTTTGTTTTTATATTGAATTGGTTCGTATAAATTTGCAGTCCCAAAAATAGTTGGTTAATAGGTCGTTAAGCTTATTCGGTAATAATTTAAATTCAGCAAAAAGTGACAAAAGCAGAAGTAATCACCAAGATTTCGGAAAAAACAGGAATCCAGAAAGATGATGTAACTCAGACCATTGAAGCATTCTTCAAAGTGGTAAAAGATTCCATGGCGGAAGGAGAGAATATTTATGTAAGAGGTTTTGGAAGCTTCATCAACAAGAAGAGGGCTAAGAAAATTGCGAGAAACATCTCCAAAAATACAGCCATTGTAATAGATGAGCATTATGTACCGGCCTTTAAGCCTTCTAAAGTGTTCATCGAAAAAATCAAAAACAGCAAGAAAATCAAAGAATTGGCTCCTCAGGATTAATCCTGAGGACCTTCTTTACTTATGAAAAAATCCCAGATTATCATACTTGTAATTGGTATCGCCGTAATAGGTATCCTGTATTCCCTTCCTAGGGTTGTCGTTGACAATGAGGAAGGTAATGCAGAAATCGGAGAACAGGCGACATCCTCTTCAGGTTCTTCAGTGGAGGAACTTCATGATGCACCGGTATCGGAAGAAGCCAGAGAGGCTTTGGATGCCATTGCAGGTAAGTTACAGGGAGAAAGTGATAAGGAAAGGTTTCTTGTGCTGGCAGATACATTGGCATTGATTTATTCGCAAGTAGGAAAGTTTGATTCCGCTGCTTATTTTCTGGAGCAGGCTGCCTTGCAAATTGGCAGTCCTGAGACATGGGAAAAAGCAGGTAATGCGTATTATGAAGCCTACACTTTTGCTCTTAATGAAGAGAAAGTAGCCTATCTGGCCGATAAAACCAGAAGCTATCTGAACAAGGTGTTGGAAAGCAACCCAAATCGTTTGGATCTTAAAACCAAAGTGGCTATGACCTATGTGTCTTCTGCCAATCCCATGCAGGGGATCACCATGCTTCGGGAAATTTTGGAGGAAGATCCAAGTAACGAAGATGGTTTGTTCAATATGGGTGTACTCTCCATGCAATCCGGGCAATATAAACGTGCTTCGGAACGATTTGAAGAATTGGTACGTTTTCATCCTGACCACCTTCAGGGGCAGTTCTATCTGGCTGTCAGTTATTTCGAGTCCAAACAAAACAACAAAGCAAAAAGGCAATTCCAGCAAGTACAAGACATGACAGACGACCCTATGGTCTTGGCCAGTGTCGAAAGCTATCTGGAAAAGCTCTAAAATAATTGTTCCACTCTAAATCTTTAAAACTATGCCTTGCGGTAAGAAAAGAAAAAGACATAAAATTGCTACGCATAAGCGTAAGAAAAGACTGAGAAAAAACAGACATAAGAAGAAGTAATGTGCTTCTTCTTTAAGTTTTTACAGCAAACGTTCATTTAAATAATAAAATCAGACACGATTGAGCACAGAACTAGTAATTGATTCTGTTCAAAGTGGTAGTCGGATTGCCCTCCTCAAAGACAAAAGTCTGGTTGAACTTCACTCAGAAGGTGGAGAAAATCAGTTTAAAGTCGGTGATATCTATTTGGGGACTGTTCGTAAAATTGTCAATGGGCTGAATGCGGCATTCATTGATGTAGGCTATGAGAAAGATGCTTTCCTGCATTATCAGGATTTAGGGCCTCAAATAAATAGCCTGAACAAGTTTACGAAAATAGTCAAGAATAATAATTACCAAGGACTAAATCTGAAAGGATTTGAACTGGAAGGAGATATTGAAAAGCTTGGGAAAATTTCCAATGTATTTTCTAAAGGCAATCAGGTATTGGTACAGGTTGTTAAAGAACCGATATCTACTAAAGGACCGCGACTATCCTGTGAGCTCTCCATCGCTGGTCGTTACCTGGTACTTGTACCATTTTCTGACACCGTTAATGTATCTAAAAAGATACGCTCTGCGGATGAAAGGAAAAGGCTTGTACGCTTGATTACCTCCATCAAACCCGCCAATTTTGGCGTGATCATCAGAACAGTGGCCGAGTCTCAGTCCGTAACCGAACTGGACAAGGATCTTCGCAATCTGTTGAGCACTTGGGAAGATGGCATGAAAAAACTGGCCAAGGCCAAAGGGCGCGACAAAGTTATTGGAGAAATGAGTATGGCTTCCTCTATTATCAGGGACCTGCTCAATGAGTCATTCGACGCAATCACCGTAGAGGATGAATTGATCTATGATCAAATCAGGTCTTACATCAGATCTATTGCCCCTGAAAAGGAAAAAATTGTTAAGCTTTACAATGGAAAAGCGAAGCTCTTTGAAAATTTTGGAATCGAAAAGCAGATCAAAAGCTTGTTTGGACAGACTATCAGTCTACCGCAGGGCGGTTATGTGATTATTGAACATACCGAAGCCCTGCACGTCATAGACGTGAATAGTGGAAACAAATCCAATCAAGAAAGTGACCAGGAAAATACAGCATTAAAAACCAACCTGGTAGCTGTTAAAGAAATTGCCAGACAATTACGCCTCAGAGATATGGGGGGTATCATCGTTGTTGACTTTATCGACATGAAAAAAGCGGATAATAAAAAAGCCGTCTATGATGCGATGAGAGAAGCGATGAAAGATGACAGGTCCAAACATACTGTCCTGCCGCTGACCAAATTTGGTCTGATGCAAATCACGAGGCAGCGCGTGCGACCTGAAGTCAACATTGTCACCAAGGAAACCTGCCCTTCTTGTGGGGGAACAGGTAAAATTCAAGCCTCTATTTTGGTGGCTGATAAATTGGAAAAAGATCTCGAACATATTGCTACGATCCAAAACGTTTCAAACATCCACATCGGGTTACACCCTTACCTCTATGCCTATTTTACGCATGGAATGATTTCACAAAGGGTAAGGTGGTTTTTCAAATACTTGAAGTGGGTAAGACTGATAAAAGACTCTTCCCTCCCAGTGACGGAGTACAAATTCCTGGATGAATCAGGAGAAGAAATAGAACTACAGGTAAAAAGCGAGACCGATTAGGTCCCGCTTTTTTTTATTTTCTTTTCTGCCAAAAATTGTTGAAATAAACATTCCCACTCCACCACAAAAGGCTATTCCGGCAAAATAGCTTATCCATTCATTTTCTGGGGCATGGACTCCTTGTATGATGATTCCTTTAATGATCATATTATTGGGAAGGATGGTTTTGTAAAATAAAAAATAAGAATATAGTTGGTTTGTAAATAAAAAATTGCTAGTTTAAAATTCTGTCACTAAAACTAATGAAGAATTTTTTTGCACATATAACGCTAATTGTACTGATTTTTTCCTGTGTTCAATCCAAGCACGAGGAGGTTTTAAGCAGAGCTTATGATAATGGAATTGTAACACTGGAAAAAATAGACAGTGTGCAGATTGAGTACTTGGGGAATCCCATAGTTCATGACATCGATCCCCAGTCCGGAACTATCCTGTTTATGGAGCATGGAGACACGTTTGAGGATATTTATGTAGCGGACTTTGATGGAAATATTCTATACACTTATCCCAAATTCGGAGATTTGCCTGATACCTATGGAGTATTATTTGGGCCATTAAAAATAATCGGAGAAAAGGAGTTCATGGCTTATGGAATTAATGGACTATTAACGTATGACTTGTCTGGTAAATTAATTTCGCGCACGAAAATACAGGATATAGTACCTTACAATTTTGCAAGAAAATCTATGGGTTATGGTTTGGGTATTCTTGATGATGCCGTTCTTTATATTGATCAGGGA
>NZ_SLAP01000073.1 GCF_007126775.1 Cecembia sp.
CCGGTGGTCGAGCTTGCCGAGACCCATTCCTTTTATTAAATTTTTTTCCATTGGTCGAGCTTGCCTTCCTCAAGCAGGCTTGCAGAGACCCTCTTCTTTCATTATGTTTTTTTTCCGGTTGCCGATCCCGTCTTCGCCTGTAAAGTTTGAGAAGGCTTTCTCCATATCATCATATTTATCCGGTGATCTTTAAGTTTTTGGGCGCTTACCAAAGCGGCCCTTGAGCGATTCGGTGATTTTACAACTATCTGATGATGTAGTGGGTGGATTATATTTTTTTCAAAATTTCCTTTATCAAGTAGCATGTAATGCTAACTATCAGAAAGTTTTTTATTAATACAACCTTACCCATTTAATTTCTCTACCCAAGAAGTAAAAACATCCCTATTTCCAGACCGGCCAGAGACCAACATTTTTTGAGCATCCAAAGAAAAGAGGATTTCAATATGCTCCCCAAGTAGCGCCTCATTCAGGTAATTGATGCCAAACCTATCAAATACAAACCCTTTGTCCAAACAAAAATCCTCTATCCATCGGATGTAGCTCACATTATTAACATGGTTATTCATATCCAAATCAGAATAGTTTACCATAAATGCTTTTCCTGAAATAGGTTGGGAAGGCCCCGGTATTTTATCTGGCACAGCATATTCGGATGGCTCCGTTTCAAATAGTTCGGAGGGAAGCACCAAAGAGGGTCGCTGAGGGCGTTTGGTTTTGACATCCAAAAGTAACCAAGCAGACATGGCGACAGCCAATACCTCCCCTTTTTTATCAGTAACCCTAAATTCTCTGAGTGCAAAAAGCTTGTTGATACCCCTTCCTGCAGTTTCAATTTTGATGGTTTCGCCCCAAGATGGTTGTTTTTTTACCTCAATTTCAAACCTTGACAAAACCCACATGTAGCCTTTCTCGAAAAGCACTTTTCCAAAATCTCTGCTATCGGCATGCTTCCAGGCTACTTCCTGTAATAAATCGGCCAAAGAAGCCCATCTGAGTTGCCCAGAAGGGTCAATCTGAAAGGAGAGTACTTCGAATTTTTTTTCAAATTGAAAGGGTTTATGCATTGCTGGCATCGTTTATTGATAAGTCAGTTGGAGATTCAAAAATTTCCAAACGTACAGATGACAAGATAGTAATTCCCAATCCCGCTATTGCAATGAGTATAAAGGATACTTTCAGGTTGAAAATTTCAGCCACATAACCAATTAATGGTGGACCAATCAAAAAACCAAAAAATGAAATGGTTGATACCATGGCCAAGGCTACACCTGGGGAGTATTGTTTGGATCTGCCGGCTGTACTGTAGGATATAGGAATAATCGCGGCTACACCAAATCCTACCAGCAAAAACCCTAATGTGGCACTGATGGGTAAAGGCAGGACGACTGAAAGTGATAAACCTATAAAGATCAAGAGTCCACTAATCCGAAGCATTTTTAAACGACCTATTTTATTGATTATTCTGTCTGTTACGAATCGGGCGCTTGCCATTGCCCCCATAAAAGATACATAGCCGAGGGCAACCAGACCTGGTTCTATTTCTACCACCTTTTTGAAATAAACCCCACTCCAGTCAAACATGCATCCCTCACTAAGCATCCCTAAAAAAGCAATTGCACCAATACGTAACAATAAACCATCCGGTTTTTTAAGCACAAGGCCTCCTCCGCCTCCAGCTCTCTGTTCATCGATGAGAAAAGCATGGGAAACAAAGAGGGTCATTAAGACAATTGCGCTTATGAAGACGTAATGGAATTTTGGAAGAATATCAAAATAAATCATCGCAGCACCTATTCCGGCACCTGTAAAACCCGCAAGGCTCCAAAGGCCATGGAAGGAAGCCAATATACTCCTTCCATAACTGTCCTCTATGGCCAATGCCTGTGTATTTAAAGAAATATTCATAAGGTTACCTATCATCCCAAAAACCACCACTACAGGGATAAGCATCAAAATGGAATAACTGAAACCTATTAAGGGAAGAAATAAAATGTAACCTATACTACTTGCAATGATCACTCTTTTACTTCCAAATCGGTACACTGCCCATCCTGCTAATGGTAATGCAGCTAAAGACCCTATAGGTAGTCCTAATAAAAGTGTGCCCAATTGTGCTTCTGAGAAACTGAATTTCGATTGAATATCAGGAATTCTCGAAGCCCAGGAAGCAAAACAAAGCCCTGCAATAAAAAAGATGCTGCCCAAGGCTATTCTTCTTTTCTGAAGTAAAGTCATGAATAGGTATAGGTTGAGGTTTAAACCCGAATGCATAATTCGGATTGACAGGCAAAGCTAAGGCCAAAAAAGGGAAATAAGAAAATCAATTACCTCAGTGTTTACCTAAATTTGGAAAAACATATTGCTTTTATAACTGTTGATAAAAGAAAAAATCATGGAATTTGTCATTGCAGGCTCAGTTATTTTAGTTGCTATCCTTATGATCAGGGTGATTGTAAAAAAAGTTTTTCAATAAACCCGGATTATGCATTAGATTTCGTAGTGAGCGTTAAAAACACAAAATAATCAAGCATTTAGCGAATGAAGCATAGTCATCTCTATGGTGAACGAGCTAAATCCAGTGAAACGATTGATTATGGAGTGTTTTTAGCTCGTAATAACATGTGCGCCGTGGCGTAGAATTCATAATGCATATTTCGGGTTAAAAAAAGCCATCCCTTTGTGGAGATGGCTCTTCAATTTCATTCAACCCGTATGAATTAGTTGGGAAGCTTATCGGCAAACCTGCCATAAACCCAAGTTCCGGCAATTGCAGAAACCAATGTTACTAAGATTACGGTAAATCCACTACCAATTTGAGCGAATAATGGTCCAGGACAAGCTCCGGTAAGGGCCCAGCCTAATCCAAATATAAATCCACCGATAATCTGCCCTTTCCTGAATTCTTTTTTAGGGATATTGATTACTTCTCCTTTAATAGTTTTGATGTTAAGTTTCTTAATCAGTTGAATGGAGATTACACCTACAGCGATTGCTGAACCGATAACTCCATACATAAAGAATGATTGAAGTCTGAACATTTCCTGAATTCTAAACCAGGAAATAATTTCTGCTTTCACAAAAATAGCTCCGAATAGAATACCAATAATCAGGTATTTTAATAAGCCATCTTTGCTTGCCTGCATATTAGGTGCTTCGCACTCAACAGGCTGTACGTTTTTTACTTTATCTTCTACTTTCATCTTTTTTCAAATTTTTAAAATCCCACCATTTTCATTAAAGGTTCCAACAATACGTGTGTCATCAGAAAACCTCCAACCATAAAGAATATGGTAGCCACTACTGAAGGCCATTGAAGAGAAGATATCCCCATTATGGCATGGCCGGAAGTACATCCCCCTGCATACCTTGTACCAAAGCCCACAAGAAAACCCCCAATAACGAAGAACAGCAATCCTTTTGTTGTGAATAGGTTTTCCCAAGAGAAAATTTCAGCTGGCAATAACTTTGAATAATCTGTTATCCCTAAGGCTGCCAAATCTTGCTGAGTAGCTTCTGCCACCACAATGGTATCCGGATTTGACAGGAATGTGGTAGCAAAGAATCCTCCAAGTAAAACTCCTACAACAAACATTATATTCCACATTTCTTTTCTCCAATTATAGGTGAAGAAAGGAATATTTGCAGGTATACACATGGCACAAACGTGTCTAAGTGACGAAGAAATCCCGAAAGATTTGTTGCCAACCAATAATAGAATCGGCACCGTTAAGCCAATCAAAGGGCCTGCTACATACCAGGGCCAAGGCTGAGTTATCCATTCAATAAATTGTTCCATAACAATAGTATTTATTTAATTTTTATTTTGTTTTTCTATTTGTTTAATCTCTTACCAGAAGGTAGTCAAGCTCGCTTCTTTTTTTAAAACCTATAATCCATTACTAAGTTAAAGTTCCACATTTCTACCCGATTGATTCTAAGTCTATCGGTCATGATTTCCCTATCCTGAGGAGCCTTGTTTACTACCAGTAGCATCAAGTTGACTCCTTCAAAGTAATCTTTGAATCTAAAGTCCAACATTCCTGAAAAATGGTAATAAGATGGGATGGCATACTTGTTTGTCCGATAGGAGTCAAGTCCGGAATGATTTACCTTTCCGGCTCCAAACTGTGCAAATAAACCATCGAATGGGGTGATCAAGTCATATTTCAATACCCAAGCATTCATGTCTCCTGCACCTTCGTACCTTTCTCTGGAAAGACTGGCATACATCATCTCTCTTCCCCATTCTCTTGGAAAAAGAAATCTGCCATTATCATTGATTCCCAAGAAGTTCAATGATACATTATGCCTTCCTGAAAACACCCCGAGTTTAGCTCCTATTCCAGATGACCTTTCTTCAGGATGCATGTAAGCCCTTTGTGGATCAGGATTACCTCCTTCATTGACAGGGAATTGGTGGAACCCTTGAAGACCCGTAAGAATTCTGGTCCTGCCCACGTTCAGGGTATAATCACTTTGAAGGAAACTCATATTGAACACATTTTCCACAAAATAATTCCATGCTTGGAGAGTCAGACCACTTTTATAATACTGAACTCCTGTCATCCCAATACCTTTGGAAGAGATTCTTCCTTTGTAATCAGAAGGCTCTCCATATAAGTTCCTTCCAAAAGGATAGACTCCAAAAGACTCCTCTATAGAATACCAATCCACTGTACCTCTAATGGTTACAGAATTGATCCACATAGCCGTTACTTTGGTGTTCATCCCTGAATATACAGCGGATAATCCACCAAAAACATTGGGTCTCATTCTGTTGTCCTGCTCGTTTAGCAAAGGTGTTATTATTTTTTGCCTGCCGAAGGTGAATTTAAACCTTTCTTTTCGATAGGTAAGATACAGTTCTTCTAGCCTATCCAACCTATTCGTATTTGTCAGGTCATTCATATCGTAAAGCAAGAGTTCGTACCTGTTTCCAGCTCCAGTAATTGGGTCAGGAATACGCACATTCTGCTCAAATACCTGAAAGGTGAAGAAACCATTAAACCTGGCTTGAAATCCCTTCCATTCCGGCGTGGTATAGCCTATGCCTGCACCTGAAGCCAGGGTAGCATAATTCAATAAATCCCCTTTGTTAAGTGTGGCCATAAAGAAGGATTTTACGTGAAAATCCACTTCACCGCTTTTTAGCGTTTTTGCCAAACTCTCTACTTCTACAGTTGTTGAGTCCCCTCTATCTAACTCCCCTTGACCTTTGACGTTCCGACCAAATGCAAAAAGGATGATAAATATCAGTAAACGCTTCATATTCAAAATTGACCAATCTTTTCCCTCAAATAAGTGACATTTATCACCCAAGCTTTTTTCTAACGAAAAATGGCAAGACAGATCTGTCTTGCCATTTTTTAGTTTGAGATAACTCGGGTTAAAATAACCTTTAGTTAACTTTTAAAGCAATGTTGTTGGGCAAACATAATCGCTTACTTGGAATAAGGCAGAGTCTTTTATAGCATCAAAACCACCCTTAACATCGATAAGATTTTCATAGCCTCTGGCTCTCAATATGGAAGTAAAAGCCATAGACCTATATCCCCCGGCACAGTGTACATAATAAGTTTTGTTTTTGTCTACCTTGGTCATGCTATCATTGATGTAATCCAAAGGTGCATTGATGGAATCAATGACGTACTCACTTTGGTGCTCACTGGCTTTTCTTACATCTAGAATGTTCACATTTCCTTCTTTTTCCATAATGTTAGCAAGTTCTTCTGCTGAAATGGATGTAATGGTATCTACCTCTCTACCATCTGCTTTCCAGGCCTCAAAGCCATCTTTGATGTAGCCGATACAGTGATCATATCCCACTCTTGCCAATCTGGTGATGATTTCCTCTTCTCTTCCTTCTTCTGCCACCACTAAAATCTCTTGTTTCACATCAGGAATCAAGGTGCCTACCCATACCGCAAAACTTCCATCAATTCCGATATTTACAGAATTAGGTATAAATCCTTTTGCAAAGACCTGAGCATCTCTTGTATCCAAAACGATGGCACCTGTTTCATTGGCAGCTGCTTCAAATGCAGCAGGACTCAATGGATTAAAGCCTCTGTTCATGACTTCATCGATGGAATCATATCCTTGGATATTCATCAAAACGTTTTGTGGGAAATAAGCAGGAGGAGGTGTCAAACCTGTCAATACTTCCTTGATAAATTCATCTTTGGTCATATCTTGAAGGGCATAATTGGTCTTCTTCTGATTGCCCAAAGTATCGGTTGTTTCTTTGCTCATGTTTTTGCCGCAGGCACTTCCTGCACCGTGTGCCGGATAGACAATGATGTCATCAGCCAAAGGCATGATTTTATTTCTCAGAGAATCATACAAATGAGCAGCTAATTTTTCCTGTGTCAAATCTTTGATGACCTTCTGCGCCAAGTCAGGTCGGCCTACATCACCGATAAACAAAGTGTCACCGGTAAATAGGGCTTCTTCTTTTCCTTCTTCATTGATCAAAAGGAAACAAGAGCTTTCCATAGTGTGGCCCGGCGTATGAATTACTTTAATTTTGATATCGCCGATTTCAAAAACTTGATTGTCCTCTGCAACAATGGCATCAAATCCCATCTTCATACCAGTAGGACCGAAAACAATGGGGGCACCTGTTTTCTTCGAAAGATCTTGGTGGCCTGATACAAAATCAGCATGAAAGTGGGTTTCAAAAACATATTTGATTTTGGCCCCATTCTGTTCTGCTTTTTCAATATATGGCTGAACTTCCCTTAAAGGATCGATGATTGCTGCTTCTCCATTGGATTCGATGTAGTAAGCTCCTTGAGCCAAACATCCGGTATAAATTTGTTCGATTATCATAGCTTTATTGGGTTTTTTATTTTAATGATGATGTAAAATTATTTCTTTGGTCTTTTTTATAAAATGACATTTGTCACACATTATGAGTAAAAGTTTAGAAAGGATAATAACAATATTATGCGTCATGCTTTGCTACCATTGATGGATTTATAATCTTCCCCTCGGCAGGCTCGGGGGCCGGAAGTTTTGGTTTTTCAGGTGGTGTTAGGGGGAGGGAAATGCGGCAGGGCCGCATTTC
>NZ_SLAP01000246.1 GCF_007126775.1 Cecembia sp.
AATGGCATTTATGTCCCTAGATATGTGAACTTGGATGAAAAAACCAAATCTGACAAATTTGTAAGGGGCTTTGGTTATCAGGGTGGTGGAGGAAGAAGTGGATGGGGAGCTGGTGCGAATTTAGAAGATTTTGGAGGTAGTTTTAAAGATGGCCTCATGAAACCCGGGCCTTGGGAATTTTTTATCACAGGTTTTGCTGAGTGTCTACCTTACCACGAAAATAAGGTTTATCTTAATAAAGAAGTTTTGGATAAATGGGGACAGCCTACGCTTTCTATAGATTGTGAATTTAAAGAAAATGAAAAAGCGATGAACAGGCAGATTAGGGAAGATGCCAAAATAATGTTGGAAAGGGTAGGATTAAAAGACATAGTAGATTTTGATAATCAGCACGAGCCAGGCTTTGGGATCCACGAAATGGGTACAGCAAGAATGGGAAGAGATCCTAAGACTTCGGTTTTAAATGGCAGCAATCAAGTGCATGCCTGTAAAAATGTATTTGTAACGGATGGGGCTTGTATGACATCTTCCTCTTGTGTCAATCCTTCTTTGACATATATGGCCCTGACTGCCAGGGCAGCAGACCATGCAGTTTCCGAATTGAATAAAATGAATCTTTAATATGATGAACAGGAGAAATGCTTTAAAAAAGACAGCTCTAATTGCTAGTTCTGCTATGGCTGTCCCCTCATTATTTTCCTTGTTACAATCCTGTAAGGAGCAAAATCGTTTGGAGTGGACACCACTTTTCTTGAATGAAGAACAGGCACGATTTATTTCAGCTTTTGTGGATACTTTACTCCCAAAAACAGAAACACCGGGAGCCCTTGAGGTTAAAACAGACATCTTTCTGGATTTGGTATTCGCCAAAACCTATAATGCAGCGGTACAGGAAAAATTGCGTGCTGATATAAATAAATTCAACGAGGATTGTAATCAAAGCCATGGTAAAGTATTTGCCGAACTGGATATGGATAAAAGAAAAGCATTATTCAGGCAATTGGAAGTAGCATCACCTAAATACAACCCAAAGGTATGGGGGTCGGCAGTGGGAGATCAAGCTCCGGTTGGATTTTACCGCAGTTTGAAGTCTATGACTTTATGGGGGTATTTTACATCAGAAGAAATAGGGTTAAACCACCTGAACTATGACCCGGTCCCTGGAGAATATCGGGGATGCGTTCCTTTATCTGAAATTGGGAAAACCTGGAGCCTTTGACCCTTAGAGATTAAGCAAGTCAAGGAAAATCCTTTGGGAGGTTTTTATTTTTCTTTTGAAATGACTCCATGCAAAAACATAATTTGCGACACCTATTGCAATACTAATAAGTGCAAATCCAGGTTTTTCAACTGTGAAACCAAAAAAGAAAAAAAGAAGAATAGTCACTACTGACCAAAACCCTAAAAAGAAAACAGATCCTGGAAATAAAGAATACTCCAAAAATAAAATACTTCCTGAAGGAGTGTCGTCAAGCTTTCCTTTGATTAATGGAAGAAAACTATCTGCTTTTGTTATTACAAGTGAAATCCGGAAGCTATCTTTTTTTAGGGTGCCGTTAAACTGATAGCCATTTTCTTTTCTGGCTTCATAATCCAGAAAATTGGGATCTTTGGTAACCAGTTCCAATTTTTCGAGCACTTCTTTTTTTGTTAAAGAAGATACCAGTACTTCATTGTGTTTTGGGAAAAATGGCATATTCCACTAACTTATTTTCAGGCTTAAGGTTAATTGATTGGACAAATTTTACGTAATTACAATGACCCCCCAAATTTTTGTTGAAAATTTCTTTATCCCACTTAAAGCAAGACCTAAAGTAGTTTGGGATAAGGTGAATAGGATTGGAGGGGAATCGGGCTGGTATTTCGGGACTTTATTGTGGAAAGTGAGAGGGAGTATGGACCGGTTGATTGGAGGAATTGGTTTTAGGAAAGGGAGAGATAGGGAAAATAGATTGGTAAAAGGCGATCAAGTTGATTTTTGGAGAGTGATATCTGTGAATGACGCAGAAATGCAGGTCAAACTTAAAGCTGAAATGTTATTACCGGGAGAGGTTTGTCTGGAGTGGAAAGTTGGGGCCAATACAATCCACCAAAGACTTGAATTTAAGCCTTTAGGATCGTTTGGGAGATTGTACTGGTATTTGGTGAGGCCCTTGCACTACTTTATTTTTTTTCAGATGGCTAAAAAAATTGCCTTGGGATAATTGAAAAGCAGGCTGAAATGAAAATACATTTCAGCCCTTATAATTTTTAGGATTTTACTGCTATGCAGGATATTTCCACATTGACATCTTTGGGTAACCTACTTACCTCCACGGTTTCCCTTGCTGGGGGATTGGTCTTAAAGTATTGTCCGTAGGCTTCATTGATGGTGGTAAATTGGCCCATATCTTTAATGAAAATGGTGCATTTCACTACCTCTTCAAATCCAAAACCTGCCTCACGCAAGACAGCTTCAAGATTTTTCATGACAGCATGGGTTTCTTCGGTGATATTTTCATTGATCAATTCACCGGTTAAAGCATCCAATGGGATTTGTCCGGAAACATATAATATGTTTCCAGCTTTAACTGCTTGGCTATATGGCCCTATGGGGGCAGGTGCTTCTTTAGAAAATATAATCTCCTTGCTCATAGTTTGATTTTTTTGCAAAATAAAGATTCATCTCCCAACCACCGAAACGAAAATCATTTTTTTCGAATTGGAAATGTGGTAAGTTTGAATGATGGTCTGTAGGTTGAAATGCTTTGACCTCTTAAAATTCGATTAAAATTGAGGTAAAATGAAAAATATCCAATATGAATTTTCTGAATCTTTTGCTCAAAAGATGGATGCAGAAGATCCTTTAAAAAAATTTAGAGACAGGTTTTTCTTTCCTCAGATCAATGGAAAGTCAGCTATATATTTTTGCGGGAACAGCCTTGGATTACAGCCCAAAACCACTGAATCCTACATCAAAAAAGAGTTGGATAATTGGGCTGAATTGGGAGTTGATGGACATTTCTATGGAGAAGATGCATGGTACCATGTGCGTAAAAAATCTAAGCCTGCTTTAGCAGGTATTGTAGGGGCCTATGAGCACGAAGTGGTGGCTATGAATAACCTCACCTCGAACCTTCATTTTTTAATGGTTTCATTTTATCGGCCAGATAAGTACAGGTATAAGATCATTACAGAGGCAGGGGCTTTTCCTTCAGACATGTATATGTTGGAAACACAGGTCAAGTTTCATGGTCTGGATCCTGAGGAGTGTATTGTTGAATTGTCGCCCAGGCCAGGTGAATACACCCTGAGGACTGATGATATTCTAAATGCGATAGAGGTGCACAAGGAAAATTTAGCCTTGGTCATGATGGCAGGCCTTCAATATTATACTGGTCAGGTTTTTGATATGCAAGCGATAACAGTTTCGGCCCATCAAGTTGGGGCAAGAGTCGGCTTTGACCTGGCCCATGCAGCAGGGAATGCACCCTTAAAACTGCATGAATGGGGAGTTGATTTTGCTACTTGGTGCAGTTATAAATACCTGAATTCCGGGCCTGGAAATATTTCAGGGGTATTTGTACACGAACGGCATGCAGAAAATCCCGATTTGCCCAGGTTTGCAGGTTGGTGGGGCCATGATGAAGGTGAGCGTTTCAGAATGGAAAAGGGCTTTAAACCCATGTATGGAGCTGACGGTTGGCAGTTGGCCAATTCTAACATCCTTGCATTGGCGGCCCATCAGGCATCTCTGGATATATTTGAGGAGGCTGGAATGAAGAGACTCAGGGCAAAAAGTGAACTTTTGACAGGCTATCTGGAGTTTTTAATTCAGGAGATAAACGGTGACAGTGGCGTGTTGGAAATCATCACACCAACGAATCCTGCAGAAAGGGGTTGTCAACTTTCTCTTTTGATCCACAAAGGAGGGAAGTTCGTTTTTGATGAATTCTATCAAAACGGAGTGGTGGGAGATTGGAGAAACCCAAATGTCATCAGGTTGGCGCCTACCCCCTTGTATAACAGCTTTGTGGATGTATTCCACTTCGCAACAATCTTAGAACAATCCCTACTAAAATTCGCTTAATACAACAGGGATTAACCTCTCAAACCATGAATAAGAACGAAATCAGTATTTTAGGTGCGGGCCTTATAGGGTCCTTATTGAGCATATACCTCAAAAAAAGAGGCTTAGATGTACATGTCTACGAAAAAAGGCCTGATAACAGAAAGGGGGACTATAAAGAGGAGGGGCGTTCTATCAATATGGCTTTAAGTGACCGTGGTTGGAATGCGCTTGATAAAGTCGGCCTAAAGGAAAAAGTGCTTACGCTGACCATTCCCATGTATGGTAGACAAATTCATAATGAGCACGGTGATACCACCTTTATTCCATATGGTAAGGAAGGCCAGGCAATTTATTCCATATCACGCGGAAGATTCAATCAATTATTGATGAATGAAGCTGAGGATGCCGGTGTAAAGGTTCATTTTGATAAGAAAATTGATAATGTCGACCTTAGAACGAATGAACTGCATATTGAAAGCAGGGACGGCAGCAAAGAACATATATCGTCCGAAGTTATTCTTGGGGCGGATGGTGCCTACAGTAGTTTGAGAACAGCCATGCTTAAGCAAGTGCGCTTTAATTACAAGCAGGAATATATATCCCATGGCTATAAGGAGTTAAGTATACCTCCAACAAAGGACGGTCAATTTGCGATGGACCCCAATGCATTGCATATCTGGCCAAGAGGTTCTTTTATGTTAATCGCTTTACCTAATCCTGATAAATCCTTTACATGTACCCTTTTCTTACCTTTTGAAGGAGAAAGGGTAAGTTTTGAAAACATCAGAGATGAGGAAGATGTAAAAGGTGTTTTCCAGACTTTTTTTGATGACGCTTTCCAAATGATGCCGAATTTGACAGGCGAATACTTTAACAATCCAACTGCATCTTTGATCAATATAGAGTGTTACCCCTGGATGTTGAATAAAGCTATGCTGATAGGAGATGCTTCTCACGCCATGGTGCCATTTTATGGGCAGGGTATGAATTCAGGATTTGAAGATTGTGTTATTTTAGATAACCTGATCGAAAAGTTAGGTTCAAATGCATGGGAGTTGGTTTTTGCTAAATTTCAAAAAATTAGAAAGCCGGATACTGATGCAATCTGCAAGTTGGCGATGGAGAATTTTGAAGAAATGAAAGCAGACGTAGCAGATCCGAAGTTTCTTATTAGAAAAAAAATTGAGACACGGTTGCATGAACTTTATCCAAATGATTGGATACCGCTTTATACAATGGTTACTTTTTCATCAATACCATATTCTGAGGCCTATGCTATAGGGAAGTTGCAGCAGTCAATTATGGATCGTATCATGAAAGATCCATTGATTACCCAAAATTGGGACAAACTCGACTACGGGGATATTATTGATTGGTTGGATAAAACCAAGGCAGTCTAGATATAACCCTTGGAATATGACCAGATGTACATATTCCAAGGGGTTTTTATAGTGATCATTCTGTTTTTTTACTCCATTTTATAGTACATCCGATTGCCTTAGTGGTTTCATTTGATACTTTTCTGCCATTTAAGATATCATCCATGGCTAATTCCACATATTTTTCAGTGACTGCAGTTGCATCTTGGTAATTGTTATCAATAGCACCAATATATTTGACGATAAAGTCATTCCCTTCTTTTTCTAGGAGATAAACATGTGGTGTTCTGGTACCTCCATAGTTTTTGATTACCTCCTGTGTCTTATCATATACATAGGCAAAAGGAAAATTTTTCTCTTTGGAACGCTCCTTCATTTTTTCAAAACTATCCCCTGGACTTACCTGATCATCATTTGGATTAATAGCTATAACAGGGAAACCCATTGCAGCATATTTATTGTGGAGTTCAATCATTCTGTCCTCGTAAGCAACTACGTAGGGGCATGTATTGCAAGAGAAAATAACAATAGCGCCTTTTGCACTTTTTAAACTGCTTAGTGATACCCAGGATCCATCTACACTTTCTAATTTGAAATCGGATGCTATATCACCAATTGCATAACCTTGCACATCTTGTGCCCAGCTATTGGACAGCACCGAGATCATCATTACGACAAAGAATACAACACTTATTTTTTTCATGGCAATTTATTTTAATTGATTAATCATTGATTTCAATTCGTCATAGGTTAATTCCCCTTCATGAAAGGAACGTTCTCCATTCGGTTTGATGAAGAGTGTAGCAGGGATAGCTCCAGACCAATCCGGACTTACTTTATCAATCCATTTATTGTAATCTACATCGTTGAGTAAATAAACAGGAGCAGTTATTTTTCTTCTTTCCATAAAATTTGTTACCCTTTCCGGTTTTCTTCCATCATCCATGGAAATAAAAATCAGGTCAACTTCCGTATCTTCCTCTTGAACCTTTTGGAAATAAGGCATTTCCTTGACACAAGGTGCGCACCAAGTTGCCCAAAAATTAAAAATCCTAATTTTTTGGGAAGATTCTTTTGTCAACCTTTCAAATTCAGGAAAGTCGATAATTGCAAATTCGGAGTGGATATTAAATTTCGACTCTCCCTCTATCCTTGGAAGAAAGAAAAAGACCAGGAGTATATACATTGATAGTGTTTTCATTCTGACTTGAACAATCAATTTATAAATTGTAATATTTAAGTTAATAGTATGATTAAAATAATCTACTATGAATTTGTTTATTCTGTGTAAACTATGGATCGCAGATATTTAAATTTTAGGCAAAGAATTTTCATAGGATTCCTACCTCATATCAAGAGATAATTTTTTAACGATAATTTGAAAAGCTTGTTCCACCATTCATCAAAAAGCCTCAAAATGAGCCAGAAACAAGTGTCAAATATTTTGATGCTTTTTTATCCACAATTATCAACACTTATCCACACACCTTTAGAGGTTTAGCTTAAATAACTGTAAATGAGTATTTTACATATTAATTATGAATTATAATTTTGTGGATATCTTTATGTAAATGACTTTTTTC
>NZ_SLAP01000095.1 GCF_007126775.1 Cecembia sp.
AAATAGGATTAAAAATCAAGAATGGTCTCGTAGGACCTGGTAAGGATATGGTTTGTTCTGAACCAATAATCATAGGTCTCAAATGAAACACAATCATTCAACTCTAATCCTTGATATTTGACCCTTTCTAAACTGCTTTTTGGTAACCAACTCCTTAAATCATTTGCCTGGTCAATAGTCAACTGCCCCAATTGAATCATTTTTTTGCCTTCTACCTGAAAGGGAATTATTCTGTTCATAGCCTTATTGTTTTTACAAATGAAAAAATAAAGATGCTCAAAACAGTTAATCAAAAATTATGATTGTGTTAATTTTAGACATTCACAAACCAAGCCAATGCTGAATATCTTACTGATCCCCATTTTTCTTCTTGTGGGAATATTCCTTCAAAAGGTGAAATCCCTACCATCAGGCCTTCCGAGCTATCTCAATCAATACCTGATTTACATAGTACTTCCAGCCTTGGCATTGAAGTATTTGCCATTTGTGGAAATGGAGGCAAGTTTACTTCTGCCAATTGCATCAGCCTATATCAGTTTTGGCTTGTCTTGGGTAATTTTTGGGTTTTTGGGAAAAAAATTAAATTGGTCTCATGGAGTAACCGGGTGCCTAATTATAACAGCAGGGCTGGCCAATACTTCTTTTGTTGGCTTTCCGGTAGTCAAGGCACTTTATGGAGAAGAGGCCGTACAGATCGCCTTATTGATTGATCAGGCAGGCTCATTTATTCTTGTAAGCAGCGTTGCCATCGTAGTGGCTTCTATTTACGGCAAGGGAAAAAAAAGGAAGCGGGATATCAGCAAAAAAATACTGACTTTTCCCCCCTTCATTTTCTTCGTTCTGGCTATGATGATGAATTTTTTTAGCGCACAGACCCCAGCCATAATAATGCCTCTTCTGGAATGGATTGCTTTAAGCCTTACGCCTGCAGCTTTGATCTCTGTGGGACTTCAGGTTAAAATCAACTGTGCAGGCATCAGCATGCCCCAGCTTTGGTACGGACTTTTGTACAAATTGATATTTATTCCTTTGATTATTCTGCTGCTATTCAAACACATCTTCCATCTTCAGGGTATACTTTTACAGGTTTCAGTTATTGAAACCGCAATGGCCCCGATGATCACCGGATCAATCATTGCCATCAGTCACGACCTGGAACCCAAACTTGCTTCTTTATTGGTGGGTGTGGGCATACCCTTATCTTTTCTAAGTATTAGCGGGTGGTATTGGATCCTCTCTTAGTTGTCATTTTTCTTTGTGGTATCCGGCTTAGCTGGTCGCTGCCTACCAAGTACACCTTTTAGCAATCCTTTGGCTTCTTCCACAGCTTTCCCTTTCACTTCTTCCGCCTTTCTTTCTGCCTCTTTCTTGACACTATCCTGGACCATTTCAGCTTTGAGTTGCATCTCTTTTTTGATGCTATCTTCAGCAGCTTTGAATTGTTTGGTCACTTGTTCTTGGATGTTTTCCCTCTCAGCACTCACTCTTGATCGCAATGCATTTGTCAAAAGATTTTCGATGCTCTGTCCTCCAGCAAGGGCTATCCTAGGGCTGTTATAGGTTCCTCCAAGATTCAGTGCAACAGGAATTATAGTGGAGGTACTGGCTTCAGTTCCGGAGATTGTAGCCAATAAAGTATTGGCCTGGGCCCCAAATTTACCCGCTGGAACCTGCATATTGATCAGGTAATTAATGGTGCCATCAAAGCCGGTGCTTCCCTGAATATTAGCCTGATAGTCCCATAAGCGAACATCAAAAGGACGGACGTCCATTACACCATTTTTGATTTCTATGGGAATATTAACATTTCTAAACTGAATGGTATTGGTCTCATTCAATTGGGTCAGACTTGTAATGGTCTGTAGCATCTGACTGTTTTGATAGGCGGCTTCTGCCACTCGAAGAATCCCTTGTGCATTCAATGAAGACAAAACAGGCATCATATCCTGACCTAATATGCCGGAAAAATTAAGATTAGAATTGAAATTTCCAGTCAAATGCTGTGCTACGGGAGCAAAAGCTTTGACTGTATTGAGCGATTCAAATGCCTGCGAAATACTCAGGTTGGATAGATTGAGTCTAAAATCAAATCTTGGGGTAGATAAGTCCCTGGGATCATAAGAACCGTTTACGGTAATCTTTCCGCCCAAGGCCAGCATGCCTGCATCATTGAAAGTCAGCACTCCCTCCTTAAGGTTTAGGGTACCTCGTACATCCTTGAGGTTCATATCATCATACAGCACCTCAGCTGCCGCTACAGACATCGTAAAATCAATATTTCCCGGAAGCTGTAGTACTTCCAATTCTGCACTTTCCTCGCTTTCAGTCATCCACTCGTTCACATCAAAGCGGGTTGAGTTCAAATTCAGTCGTCCTTCAAGGACTTCATTTTCTTTGAGAACAAAATTCAGGTAGTTGGACAGGAAGCCAGTTGCCTGCACTGGGCTTTGTCCTACCCTTGCGTCAAATTTGCTTAAGTTGATCCTTTCCGGAGAAAAATCAGCAGAAGCTTCATGGATCCTTAATCCCTGAGGCAGGTCAGTCGAGGTAAAATAAAATTTATCCAATGACACATTTCCCCTCGTATCCAAGCGGTTATATCTTCCTGCCTCCACATCTGTGTATGAGCCTTTTGAAGTTAGGTCGGCCATAACTTTGCCTTCCATGATGATATTGTTCATTGGAAAAATAGACAGCATTTTCCCTAGATCCACTGCTCCTTTTATGGCTCCATCCCAGTTTAAAAGTGTAAAATCAGAAATCCTTAACCTACCTGACACAGTTTCCTCCTCCAATTCAAATCCAAACTGACTAAGATCAATCAAAAAATCGTTCATTTT
Organism: Cecembia sp.; assembly: GCF_007126775.1. Classification (GTDB taxonomy): domain Bacteria; phylum Bacteroidota; class Bacteroidia; order Cytophagales; family Cyclobacteriaceae; genus Cecembia. Next base: position 2,841 of record NZ_SLAP01000095.1, read on the forward strand.
CCCAGTGTTGTTTTGTACTGAAGCATTTACATTCAGCTTTTCGATGGGAGCTGGGTAATCCTGACTTTTTACATATCCATTGCTTAAAAGCAGCTTGGTATCGATGGTTGGGATAATTTTGGCAATAGAGTCATACCTTCCCTTTGCCTTGGCGTCTACATCCAACATACCCCTTAAGGTAATCCCTTCAATAGGAAAAATGGATGTCAATTCCTCCAGGTTGAGTTTACCATTCAATGCTCCATCTATATCATAAGTCCTCAAATTAGCTAAGGCCAAACGTCCTTTTAGTGGATTACTGCCAAAATTCATGCTGAATATTGGAATCTGAATACTGGTATCATCCAGATTATCGGTTTCATTTTTTACCCGCATATCTATCTGAATATCACTAACCGGACGAGGCAGATCCGGATATTGGAAAAAGCCATCCGTGACTTTAAGTCTAACATCAAATGCGGGGAACCTTTCTTCTGCATAGAGCCCTTTGAAAAAGCCCTGAAAATCCATACTTCCAGATGTGTTCAGGTTGGAAAAGTTTTCTGTATACATCCCAGGAACCAAAGAGAGAATGCTTTTGAAGCTATTGTCTTTGCCGGAGAAATTCAGATCGAAATCTATTCCTTCTTCAGGCAAAGCCACAAATCCATAGAGATCAAAGAAAAAGTCATTGATAGCAAAATCTCCCTCTTCAAAGGCAAATTTCATTTGCTGCATATCTATATGCAGTAAAGTCTCACCTTTAAATCTTTTACGGCTCATGTAATTCGTTCCTTCGTAGGTGATGTCTGCAATGAGTGCCTCCACCTTTAAGGGCAAATCATAAAGATCCAATGTGAAATCGCCCCGCCCTTCTGCCTTCACTTTACCCAAAGCCATAAAATATTGAAGCTCCCTGTCATCATAAATGATATCGAAATCATTGACTTCGATTAAATCTACAGCCATTTTGAAATTGCTCTCTGCGCTATCTTTATCTGAAGGATAAGTAATGTCATAGTTAGCCCTGCCATCCTCCAAAACTTTGACATATAAGCTGCCACCATCGACATGGAGCCCTGTAAGGGTAGGAAAATCATCAAAAATGATAGAACGCAAATTAAAATCAACCTGTATCCTATCCATATGGATCAAGGTGTCATTTTGAAAAGGAGGGTTGCCGATAATACCCATTTCCTGAACAGTAGCAGAAATATGAGGAAAGCGTTTGAATATACTCAAGCTTACTTTGTTGATATCAAAGTAAACTTGGGCATTTATCGAATTGCTGACTTCTCTATCAATTCTTTCTGCGATTTTATCTTTAAAAATAAATGGTACGGCTATCAACAGGCCCAATAAGATAAATAAAACGGCAAGGCTGATCAGAATAGCTTTTTTCATGGTACAGTGGTCAAATGTTAGTTATTTTAACGTATCCCAGTCTAAAAAGATATCCAAGCCGTTGCCAAATAATTGGCTAGTTCTTCCAAACTTTTTGAATCTCAGCATCAAATTGCTGATGTATATGGTTATTAGTGGCCAATACTTCTCCTCCAAATAAATAATCACTTCCTTGTTTAAAATCACTTAGTTTACCACCTGCCTCTAGTACTATAATGATACCTGCTGCTACGTCATAAGGCTTCAGATTGTATTCAAAAAAGCCATCTACCCGGCCACATGCTACATAGCAAAGATCAATAGCTGCACTGCCTAATCTTCTCAAGCCATGACATTTCTCCATCAAAATCCTTAAAATCTTCAGGTAATCATCAATCCTACCAAATGCACTGTAAGGAAAACCTGTAGCTATAAGGCTTTGCTCCAAAGCCTTTGCATGACTTACATGAATACGCTGCCCATTGAGATAAGCTCCATTACCTTTTACAGCATAAAACATTTCGTCTTGATTCACTTCATATACCACCCCCAAGACGATCTCATCTTTGTGTTTAAGCCCAATAGAAACCGAGAAAATAGGTAACCCGTGAATAAAATTGGTAGTGCCGTCCAGGGGATCAATGATCCATGTATACGCCTTTCCGTCCCGCTCTGCTGTGCCTTCTTCTGTGATAAAGTCAGCCTGCGGAAGGATTGAAGCCAATTTTTTTACAATCAACTTCTCTGCTTCCTTATCCACATAGGAAACCAGATCATTCAGGCCCTTTTCCTCTACTTTCTCTAGCGTAAAACTACTTCTTTCTTTTCGGATAAATTCTCCTGCTTCCTTCGCTACCGACTTGGTATACTCTAATATTTTCAATAAATCAACCATTTAAGTCTTATTTCTTGGTTTTAGATTCTAAGAAAAACGCTCACTTTTCCTTCCGAAATCTGACTTAAGATTTTCGGAATTCTTTAATCTCTTTCTTTTCCACCTTTCCCTCAACTACCAATACAATTTCTCCTTTTATCGGATGCTCTTGGTAATAGGCTGTCAGTTCTCCCAGGGTACCTCTCACATTCTCCTCAAAAACTTTAGTCAACTCCCTGGAGACACTTGCCATCCTATCTTGCCCAAAGGCTTCTGCCAATTGTCCTAAAGTTTTCATCAAGCGGTGCGGAGATTCATAAAATACCATTGTACGGGATTCTTCTACCAAAGCTTGAATCCGCGTTTGTCTGCCTTTTTTATGGGGCAAAAAACCTTCAAAGGTAAACCGGTCATTTGGTAAACCAGAGTTGACCAAGGCAGGAACAAAAGCTGTAGCTCCAGGGAGACAGTTCACCTCTAGGCCAGCTTCTTTGACTGCGCGCACCAGTAAAAACCCCGGATCGGAAATACCCGGTGTTCCAGCATCGCTGCAGAGCGCCATCACCTCACCTGTTTTCATTCTCTGCACAAGCCTTTCCACCGTCTTATGTTCGTTGAAGATATGGTAACTCTGCAATGGCCTGTTAATCTCGAAATGCTTAAGGAGTTTTCCAGTTGTCCGGGTATCCTCAGCCAATATGACATCTACGGATTTCAGTACCTCAATGGCCCTCAAAGTAATATCCTTCAGGTTACCTATAGGTGTGGGAACCAAAAATAAGCAAATGTGCTTTTCCTCCTCAGAAGACATATTAGAGCTTATCAATGGCAGCTGCAAGCTTTCTGTCCTTTTCAGTTACCACATTACCATCATCATGCGTGGTCAACTCAATGGTAACTGAATTGTAAACATTGCTCCAATTGGGATGATGCTTATGTGCCTCTGCCAAAAATGCAACCCTGGTCATAAAAGCAAAGGCCTCTTGAAAATCTTTGAATTTAAATGTTCTTTTTAAGCGATTATCTTCTTCTTTCCACATGATCATTTGAATTTACAGTGATATTACTCCTTTTATTTTTGATGCCCGTTCGTATACTTCCAAAATAGCCTCTGCATTGGGCATCATGGCTTTAATGGTTGCAGACACATATTTCCCTTTGGAAGATTCCTTTAAGGTCATTTTGTTATTGGGCAATAAGGCTGCTACTTGGTCTTCCCTTCCATTCAATACTATAAATTTAAACATATATAAAGTTGGAAATGCTGTTTGTGCCTCCAATTTCTCTTTGAATGCCTTTTTGTCAAACGTGGTTTTCATACGAGTAAATTTACTTGAATAACAGCAATCCTCCCAAAATAAATCCTTCAACCCAGCATAGTTAATGGATTATTCGCATAATCTTTTTTCTTGCCGTTTATTTTGCGCTACCCTCCGATATGCATTGGAGAGACCTAAAACTTTCCTTTCCAATCAGGTAAGGTAAAGAATTCAGCCCGGATGTGTATTAGGTTTAGAGATAGCCTGTTCTGGAAAATGTTGGGAAAGGATGAAAAATTTCTGCAAATTTGGTATTCATGGATGGAAAACCAAATGCATAATTGCGATTATAATATCTATCCTATTGCTTTTTGGTCATAAAAAAACCCACAGATCAGGCTGTGGGCTTTTGGTTGGATTGTTTGGTTATGAATAATTAAAAGAATCTGTATCTATAATCCTTCACATCAGCAAGGTCTTCTAAGGCCAGCATAATCATATAAGCTGTTCTTTGGGAAGCATTCATGGTCAATTGCATTTGATTGCCGGAATAACTTCCTACCTCAGCTGCTGGGGTCAAAGCATTCAGTTTGATTACGATAACGCCTACATCTTCATGTACTGGCATACTGATCTGCCCAGGCTCTTTTAAGCCAAAAGCTGCACCTATTGCAGCGGGTGCAAAACCCACACCAGGTAAAACGGAAGCACTTAGCTTAAGGTCTGGTGTATTGTCCAATGAAGCCTCTTCAGGAAATTCTACCTGCATGTCCTCCAATGAAGTTTTACCGGCCAATCTTTCTTTGATAATTGCAGCTTTCTTATCATTCCTTACTTGGTTAAGAACCTGAACCCTTACCTGATCCAAAGAAGCAGTTCCTTCCTCATACCTGGTTTTAAGTGTTGCCACCAAATAGCTGTTGTCCAATTCAAATACATCAGATACTTTTCCAACGGAAGCATCGTTAAATGCCCATCTGATCACTTCTCTAGCACCCTGGAGATTGTTGAGGTTTCTGTCAAAAGCACCCACATTATTGGCCTGAATGATTCTAAAGCCCTCTTTTTCGGCGTTCTCTGCAAATTCCTTGGCATTGGAAGCACTGGCTGCAAAGAAATCCGCCTTTCTGAAGACATCATTTCTAGTAGCGTCACTTGGGATCAGTTCCAACTCCAAAACAGCAATTTTATAAGTTTCTGCTCTTGGAAGTTCAGTTACATCTATGATGTGGTAACCATATTCTGTTTCTATCAATCTGCCAATTAAGCCTGTTGATCTTACCGCATAAGCTGCTTCTGCAAACTCTTCAACAAAATCCTCCTTAGCAAAAAATCCCAGATCTCCTCCTCTTTGTGCGGTAGCATCCTGACCATACTGGGCAGCGGCAGTTGCAAAATTAAGGCCATCCTGAATCTCTTTGAGTACGCTTTGTGCATTTGCCCTAACTTCTGCTTTACCTTCTTCAGAGAGCCCCTGTGTACCGAAAAGGATATGGCTTGCTCTCATTCTTGGCGTACCATTAAATTTATCAGTGATTTTGTAAGTAACATAGGTGGAACGGTTGGTAAGGAAAGGGCCATAGGTCTCACCTGCTTCTATGTTATCCACGTTTGAGGTAAGAGAGTTCGGCAAGTCATCACCTGGAAGAACCGTCAGAAAAGGCCTTTGCGCTTCTGAATTCCTCAATACAAATACCGAATCATTACTGGCATTTCTAAGTTCTTCGGTCAATTGTCTGATTTCAGAGATCACAGCAGCTGAATCTTCGGGGCTAGGGACCAGATTAAAGGCTACATATTCCAAATCTACCGCATTGGAGACTTTGAATTTTTCCTTATTCTTATTGATGTAGTCTCTCAATTCAGCATCTGTTACCTGCACATCCCCATCCGGTATGGCATAAAAAGGAATAAACAAATGGTCAACATCCGCGATGGAGTTCTGCATTTTGTGATCCATCCTACCTTCGGCAGTAGTAGCATACTCAGAAGTGGCCAGCAAGTTATCGTATTTCACACGCAACCTCGCGTCAGCAAATAGGCGTTCTTGCTGTGCCCAAAAAGCCCGCTGCTCAGGTGCGGCCGTTTCCAAAGACTGTAAAAACGCGATCAATTGAGACCTATCAAACTCTCCCGTTTCTGGGTTGATCAATTGCTGTCTCAACTCAGCGATAATATTTTTACCCTGCACCATGTCTACCAGTTCTGCATCGGATATGGTAAGACCCAAAGCCTCATATTGGGAGGCAAATGCCCTTTCTACTATCAGTGCCTGCCAAGCCTGCTCTCTGATAGTATACATTTCATTCTCAGAAGGAGTCCTGCCTGTATTTTGCTGGAAATTAAATTTAACTTCTTCAATTTTTTGAATGTATTCCTCATAGGTAATACTTTCACCTGCAATCTCACCTACCTTGTTAGACCTCCCACCCAAAAGGGTAGAATTTGGGCTTAAAATATCTCCTCCAACGAGGAAAAATATCAAGCCGACTGCTATAACTCCGATTGCAAGACCTGTTTTCTGTCTGATTTTTTTTATTAATGCCATTCTACTGGATTTTTGAAGTGCCGCAAAATAATTACATCTAACGCTAAATTCAAAATAATATCCCTGTCAATAAATCACTTATTGGAATTAAGGGAAGGATTAAACTTAATTTTAAGCGTTTCGATCCTGTGGTCCTGCTTGGCCACGATGGTAAAGGTAAGCATGCCAAAGGTAATACTTTGGCCTTTTTGAGGGATATCTTCCGTTAAGGAAAGAATAAAACCTGCTAAGGTTTCAAATTCTCCATAAGGAAGTTCCCAACCGTATTTATCATTCAGGTAATCTATTTCATGTCTCGCACTGATCAGGTATTCATTTTCAGAAACTTTTTGCTCGATCAAATCATCGGTATCATATTCATCCTGTATCTCCCCAAAAATCTCCTCTATGATATCCTCCATACTTACAATGCCACTGGTACCTCCGAATTCATCTACCACCAAAGCCAAACTCTTCCTTTCTTCAATAAACTGGATCAGGAGTTCATTGGCAAGGGCAGACTCAGGAACAATGATGATGGGGGTAAGGATATCGTTTATATTTTTTGGTTTTTTGAACAGCTCCAACTGATGACAGTAACCAATGACATTGTCAATGGATTCTTTGTAAACAATGATTTTGGAATGCCCACTCTCTGCAAAAACTTCTTTCAATTCCTCTATATTGTCTTCTACATCCACTGCTACAATATCTGTACGGGGAACCATACACTCTCTGATTCGAATGGATTTGAACTCCACAGCATTGTCAAAAATCTTGGAATCTATTTCCACTTTTGTATCCTCATTCCCATGCTTTAGGCTATGTTGAATAAATCGGTTCAGATCTGTTACCTTAAATACCGGTTTATCTTCACTGTATTCAAAGCCTAAGATTTTGGTAATGAAAAAGCGGGAAAGCCCTACCACCAACCAAACAATTGGGTACATAAGGAGGTAAATTGTCTGGAAAGGTACCGACAAAGCTGCCAATAACCTGTTGGGATTGAGTAAAAAAATACTTTTTGGAAGAAATTCTGCTGTCACCAAGACGATAATGGTTGATAAAATGGTCTGAATGATCATAATAGAAGCCTGGTTTTCTACATTCGAAGGCAACCATCCTGCAATCCAAGGTTCAAGTAAATTGGCCATAAATATGCCATATAGCACCAATGCAATGGTATTTCCGATCAATGTAGTTCCAATAAACTGTCCTGGTTTTTGTAAAAAACCGGATAGAATTTTCCCTGAAAGGTGCCCCTGCTTATTCTGTAACTCAATATGCAATTTATTTGCCGATAAAAATGCTATCTCTATTCCTGAAAAGAAGGCCGAAAACAACAGGGTGATCAATACGTACAGTAAATATTCTGTTCCCATTATTTTTTACCTTGAGAGTTCCGTTTTTCTTCATCTTTACCTGCATTTTGATTTTGGCGGTATTTGTACCAAAACAATAAAATAACAGCTAACATGAAAATAGGGTAAGAAGCAAACAAACCATGGGTGATGGTCTGATGGGTGCCGATAATCACTAAGGCTGCTGAAAGTGAAAGGATAACGATATTATTGATTTTCATATCACTGATTTTCACCCGGTAAAATGGTACGGCTATTGGTTACTTTAAATAATTTATACTCATTGAAGCCTTCATCTGCCTCCATACCTGTACCATTAAAGATTGTTTCTTTTTCCTGGATGGTAACAAATTTTTCTGTGTAAATCTTTTTGGCATTAGGATCCCAGAAGAGTTCCTCAGAGGAAAGCTTCTGCTCTTTTTCCAAATTGTCCACTTGCACATCCCCTTCCCCTCTGTAAAGATTATCTTTTCTTATATAATAGCCCCTGTCAGCCCTCATCGTCGTGGTGATATTGCCTTCCTTATCCAAAAAAGTGATCTCTATCCCTTCTGGGAATTCCATATCTCCTCCGTCAAACTCCAATTGTTTTCTAGCCACCAAATGAGACCGCACCACTGCGGAGTCACTATGGAAAAGTTCAATTTCATAACGGGTACTTATGGGGCCGTCATAAACCTCAAACATACTGCTGTCCACCTCATCTCCACAGGATAAAAGATACATAGTAAGTATAAGGAACATGGTCTGCATAAAAAGCGCCTTCATGTTTGCAAAGATACCAAAAGATTCCATATCAAGTAATAACATAAAAAAAGGCAGCACTGATGCTGCCTTTTTTTCTTACAATTATCTTTATCAATCTCTTGTAGCCAAAGTCACGGTCTCTCCTACCCAGCATCCTGTGTTGATGGATTCTCCGACCATTTTACCTTCTGTAAACAATTCCTCCTTAGAAGGGAACCTCGCACGGGCATCTCTCATTCCCTCATTGTTGCCCGCTCTTTGGAATGCATTGTAAGCTGCAATGAAAACAGAGTAATCTTTGGCCCTGCTCTCTCCACCTTTGCAGTCATTGAAGGCTCCCAAATACAAATAACCTATCAAAGAATAAGCATCTGCCGTTTTTTCTGAATCCAATCTGGCTGCTTCCTGAGCCGCTGATCTAGCCGCTGATTTTCTACCCAGTTGGGCGTGTACCTTTGCAAGGTCCATTTGTACATCCGCTTTCTGTTTATCACTTTCTGCCAATGTCAAAGCCTTTTCCAAAACCGGTTGCGCTTTTTCATAATCTCTGTTGGACATATACCTCATCGCTCTTACCTGTGAAGTGGAGAAAGTTGGATTGTCGGAGTCAATTATTTCCAGCGCTTGAAGAAAAGAATTGGAGTTCAGACATTTATATTGTACAGAGTATTTGAAAATTTGCTGGGCCAACATCAAATCAGTAGGATCTGCTGTTAATTTTGGTCCTAAAGTATTTTCGATAAAATCACAATCAATCAATTCCATAGCTACTATCAACTGCTCAAGAGTTGATCTTGGTGCTGCAACATCCTTGCCTTCCGCCTCAGCATTATCCAAAATTTTATTCAATGTTTCAAACCTTTCCAAAAGCTCTATTTTCGTAAAAGCGCTATTGTAAGCGTTGTGCCTGTACACAGCGTTAAAATAGGCTGCAGTCAAACCTGGGGTGTTTAGCGTGCCGTTCACTTCCATTGCCCTGTCAAAGGCGTTAACAATATCCCCCACTCTGTTTCTATCATTTACATAATAATTGTAGGCATAGTAGGCTTTATTTTCAATCCATTTGACTTCATTGTCATATTTTTCTTTTCTATGATCAAATATGGTCATCACTGAATCCTGGTAAACACGCTTCTGTGCTTCATCACTTGTAATCTTTGCAGCACCGTCATAAACAGTGATGCCGTTGATATATATAGATTCATTCAGCCCGGGAACATTGGTTAATAACCAGTGCAAAGGTTTTGTTGCCTCTACAAATTGTTCTGACTTCATGTAATCCACATAGGCAGCGTTCAACTCCCTTGCTTTTGCCTCTACGGAAGGATCAGAAGGCCAATTCCATCCATCTTGTGCTTGAGCCAAGCCCACTACTGCAAGGGTCAATAAACCGGCTAATACATTTTTAACTTTCATGTCTGTTAACTTTAATCAAATACTCGTTTGTAAAACCATGTGTTATCGTTGAGAGAGAAACCTAGGCTAAAGGAAACATAGTTCTCTCTGATCAATCCATTATCTGTTGTGCCGCGAGTTCCCAACTTGATGGCGAAATTGGCCAATGATAAAGTGTTTATAGGAACTGAACCTCCAAAATTAATGCCAATATCAGAAATCTGTGTATTGGCTACAACATATGGGGTTTGCTGATAGTTTACACCAAACCTCCAAGTCGTCCTTTGGAAAAGGTTGGCCAAGGCGGCAAAGTCCGGAGCAAGCTGCCCACCCAGAGCTAGGGAAAAGGAATCACCCAATTCACCAGTGTTACCTCCAAAGTCCCTGTATTGACTGAGACGTTGATGTTGTGCCTCCAGACCAATAACAAATTTATTAATTTTTTCATAAGTTATACCATAACCTAAGTTATTAGGAACATAAATTGACCCAATTTCATTATTCCTTAGGATATCTCCGTCCCCTTCGGGCCTACTAGCTTGGCCAAAATCAGCTACCTTCGCAAATTCTTTTCCATTAAGATTTCCATATGCCTGATAAATGGCGCCTAAGTGCAGGTTACTATTGGGAGCAATTTTGAAATAGTAATGTGCTCCTCCCTTAAAGGACACGTCACTTACTGTGAATCGCTGATAGAATTCTGATGAAACACCAATTGGTTCTCCATTTTCAGAAAGCAATGAAAGTTGATTGGTTCTGATAGTAGACCCAAAAAGATAAGATCCCTGTAGGCCAATACTCAGATTTTTAGCTAACAGATAACCAGTGGACAAATAAGCTTCAGAAATCCCACCTTCTCCGTCTATGAAATTGATAGATGAAAGGTTGGAATTGGCCACTTGTCCTCTGACCAAAATATTGTAATTGACACCGGTAACCTGATTAAGGCCTAAACCCATGGTATGCTTTCCGGATTTAACCGGCAAAGACATTCCAACATAGGAAAGCCCTCCACCATCTAATACTTCAGAATTACTTTCGGTTGTCGCATTGATTCTTTGGTAATTCAAGGCCGCTTGGAAATTGAATATGGTATTTCTTGTACTCAGTGCGGGATTCATGTAATTGACCCCCCAACCCGTGCCAAAACTAATTCCCAGTCCTCCCATGCCTTGGTTGTGTGTAAAACCGGAATTATTGAAATCACCGATACCTAAAGCGCTGTAGGTCGACGCACTTGACTGCGAAAAGGATTCGGTAAATACAAGAAAGGCACAAAAAGTGCCCAGAAATTTCAAACTATTGGAAATTGACATTGTGAGTTAAAATTCTATTTAGGCCATACAGGACCAAATTAGGGATTACAAATATGTGGTCTTTTGTCAAGCTTTCAAAAATTTTTGAATCACCTCCACAAATAATGACCCTTAAACCAGGATATTTGGCCTGATAGGCCACTATACAACCTTGTATTTCATGCAGTATACCGAAATATACCCCGCTTTTCATACCTTTTTCGGTTGAGTTACCGATAAGCTCGGGTTTTTGACCCAAAGACAGTTCCAGCAGGGGCAAACGGGCCGTTTGCTGGTGCATTGCCCTGAAGCGCATCTTGAGTCCAGGTGAAATGGCACCGCCGTAGTAACGGTCTTCTTCATCCAGAAAATCGTATGTAATACAGCTGCCCATATCTATGGCCAAAAGGTGTCCTTTTTCTATAATACATCGGGCACCTACTGCAGCCGCCTTTCTGTCCACTCCAAGCGTCTCCGGAGTCTCATAAAGGTTTTTGATAGGAAGCAGAGTAGTCTTGCTCAAATAAAGAAAAGGGAAATCCAATTGCGCTTTCAAATCATCTTCGGTATAGGTAACCGAACTGATCAAAGCATGGTCAAAAGCCAGCTGTTGAGAAAAGCCAAAAAAAGTATCAAAATCTTCAAAATAGGCTTCATCCACCAAGCCTTGCCCATCAAAAAGGGCGGTCTTGATCCTGGTATTGCCGATATCTACTACAAATTGTTTCAATTACTTTTGAAAAGATTAAGAATAGTTTACAATGGCGAAATTACTCATTTTCAGATAGGACGGTTTTTGTATAAAATAAAATTAACTTTGAGCAGCCATAATTTAACAATATTTAACCCATGACAGCCCATAAAGCATACAAGATGATAGGCCTGATGTCAGGAACTTCCGGAGATGGACTTGACTTGGCTTACTGTGAATTCAAATTGGAACATGCTCAATGGTCCTATCAATTGCTGGAACATGAAACTGTTCCATTCCCTGAACAGCTGGGATTGGCCTTGAAAAACTCTCATTTGATCAATGGGCTTGAATTAAGCATACTGGATGTGCAATTTGGAAAATGGATGGGAGAAAAAGTGAGGCTTTTTGTAGGTGACAAACAAATCAAAGTAGATGCTGTGGCCTCCCATGGCCATACCGTCTTTCATCAACCCGACAAAGGACTCAGCCTGCAGATAGGCAACGGCTGGGCTTTGCACAAAGCTTCCGGTCTTACGGTCATTAATGATTTCAGAATGCTGGATGTGCAGCTGGGCGGTCAAGGTGCACCACTTGTACCTATAGGAGACCGACTGCTTTTTGGAGAATATGATTATTGTGTCAATCTGGGTGGAATTGCAAATGTGAGCATGGAGTACTCAGGTTTAAGGCTCGCTTTTGACATCTGCCCGTTCAACTTATTGCTCAACCACTACGCCAATTTGCTGGGAAAGGAATATGATAAAGATGGAAATATCGCAAAAAGCGGCAAACTGCTTCATGGCCTTTTGGATGATTTGAATAAGATCAGGTATTATGACCTGCGCGGCTCCAAATCATTGGGTAGGGAGGATCTTCAGCCCTTTTTTGAAGTATTGGAGGAAAAGGATTACCCTACGGAGGACATTCTTCACACCTTGGTCCATCACTTTGCCCTACAGCTTCAACACGCACTCAAACCCTTATCAGGGCAAGTGGCCAAAGTGCTCATTACTGGAGGAGGTGCCTTCAATAAATATTTCATGGAAACTTTAAAATTAGCTTTGGGTGAATCTTTTTCCATCGTATCTGCGTCCAAAGAATTGATCAATTACAAAGAAGCCCTGATATTTGCCTTTCTCGGTGTACTTCGGCTCAGGGGAGAAAATAACTGTCTATTCACAGTCACAGGCGCCTCAAGAGACAATTGTGGCGGCACGATTTACGGGTTTTGAGAATTGATCGCCAATTATTTCTATTTTTGCCCGCATAAACCCAAATATAAACATGAAAGATTTACTCAAAAAATTTGAGAACAAACAGCCAGAAATAGTCTTTGAATGGAGCGACAGCGAAACCGAGGCAGAAGGCTGGGTAGTAATCAATTCTCTCAGGGGAGGCGCAGCCGGAGGAGGCACAAGGATGCGCAAAGGCCTGGACAAAAGAGAGGTAGAATCCCTTGCCAAAACCATGGAGGTCAAATTCACTGTTTCAGGACCTGCTATTGGCGGAGCAAAATCAGGAATTAATTTTGACCCCAATGACCCAAGAAAAGAAGAAGTCCTGAAGAGATGGTATAAGGTGGTCATGCCCCTTCTAAAAAGTTACTACGGTACAGGTGGGGACCTGAACGTGGATGAAATCCATCAGGTAATTCCTATTACGGAGTCCTATGGCCTTTGGCATCCACAGGAAGGTATTGTCAATGGGCATTTTCATGCCACTGAGCCCCAGAAAATCCGGAAAATCGGGCAATTGAGGCAGGGGGTATCTAAAGTGCTGGAAGACCCTGAATATACGCCAAATGGCCCTAAAAAATTTACCGTGGCAGATATGATTACGGGTTATGGTGTAGCGGAAGCTGTACGGCATTATTATAAGATTTGGGGTGGACAAATAAAAAGTAAAAGAGCCATTATTCAAGGCTGGGGCAATGTAGGTGCAGCAGCAGCCTGTTTTCTTGCGGTAGAAGGCGTCAAAATTGTGGGTATCATTGACCGTGATGGAGGACTGATCAATGAAGCCGGCTATAGCCTGGATGAAATCCGCGAACTCTTTTTACAGCGGGAAGGCAACAAACTGGTTACAGCAAACATGATTCCTTTTGAAGAAATTAATCAACGCATCTGGGACCTACCAACGGAAATCTTTATACCTGCAGCTGCTTCACGTCTGATTACGCAGCAACAGGCCGAAAGAATGGTCAATACCGGGCTGGAGGTTATCTCCTGCGGGGCCAATGTTCCCTTTGCTGACCCCGAAATCTTTTTGGGTCCTATCGGCCTTTGGGCTGATGAACAGGTAGCTGTACTGCCTGATTTTATTGCCAACTGTGGAATGGCCCGGGTATTTGCTTATCTTATGTCCGACAAGGCTGAGCTTACGGATGATGCCATCTTCAGAGATGTAAGCAAGACCATTGCCAAGGCCTTGAAAAAGACTTACGAGAAAAATCCTGGAAAAACAAAGATTGCGCAGACCTCTTTGGAAATTGCCTTGAAGCAGTTAATATAAAAAATCTGCCAGTCATCAGCCGGGTTGAATAGTTTTTAAATTAATTCAACCCGGCTTGTTTATTTTATGTGGTGCTTTTGAAGCAAATTAAGTAGTTTAGCAAGAACAAACTTGACTATTTACAACGCGATTTGTAGGTTTCCCAGGTTTTTTTAATCCAAAACTGTTGAAGAAAATTGCTTAAATTACGCTGAATGAAAAATATATTCGCTGTTTTTGTTTTCCTATTGGGGGTGATGATTTTTTTAGACCCGGCTAAGGCACATGCCCAGGAGGAAGTACAGACGGAAATAACAGAAAGCCCGGAACAAGATGACCCCATTAGCAGTGTAGCCGCTCATATTCATGATGATGCACATGAGCACCATAAAGACGCCCCGATTTGGCTGGTTATTCCTTTTATTGCTTTGTTATTGATGATTGCAACAGGCCCTTTGTTTTATGAGCATTTTTGGCACCATAACTATCCGAAAATAGCAGTAGGGCTTGCCATCATTGTGGTATTTTATTACCTGTTTGCCCTGCATAATGTCCATGGGCCTGTGCATGCACTTGCTGAATACGTACAGTTCATTGCTTTATTAGCTTCCCTGTATATTGCCTCTGGGGGAATTCTGATAGAAATAGACAAAAAAGCAACGCCTATGGCCAATGTGGCCTTGCTGTTGGTCGGAGCAATTATTTCTAACCTGATCGGTACCACGGGTGCCTCCATGTTGCTGATCAGGCCATTTATCAGGCTGAACAAGGGAAACATTCAACCTTATCACATCATCTTCTTTATTTTTATGGTAAGCAATGTGGGCGGGTCACTTACCCCTATCGGAGATCCACCGCTATTTCTTGGTTTCTTAAAGGGAGTTCCATTCTTCTGGACATTGGAACACAATTGGCCAGCATGGATTTTGGCGCTGATACTATTGGCCATTATTTTTTATTTTGTGGACAAGAAGTTTGGCAGGGCCAATGAAGATGATCTCGAAGAAGTAAGCTATACCAATAAGTTTGAACTGATCGGTACCAAAAATTTCCTATGGCTTGGAGTGGTAATAGCCTCCGTTTTCCTTGATCCAAACGTAATTGATTGGGTTCCCGCCATCCATTATGATGGGCAGAAATTCTCCTTTATCAGGGAAATCATCATGTTATCTGTAGCCTATTTCAGTTTTAAATTTGCCGACCAAAAAGCCATCAAAGGGAATGAATTCAACTTTGAACCGATCAGGGAAGTAGCCTTTATCTTTATAGGAATCTTCGGCACAATGATGCCGGCACTGGAATTGGTGGGTAATTTTGCCAAGTCTCCAGAAGGAGCCCAAATGATCACTGCCAATACCCTATACTGGGGAACTGGTATCCTTTCAGGATTTTTGGACAATGCGCCTACCTACCTGAACTTCCTGGCTGCAGCCATGGCTTCAAAAGGGGCTGAAATCTCCAATATTGAAATGGTAAGGGATTTTGCTATGAATAAGTATGGTCAATCTGCCTTTGAACTGATGGCCATTTCTATTGCGGCGGTATTCTTTGGTGCCATGACTTATATAGGTAATGGCCCTAACTTTATGGTAAAATCCATCGCAGAGCAGAGCGGCATCAAGATGCCTTCTTTCTTTGGTTATATCATCCGCTTCTCTTTGCCAATTCTCTTACCGATTTTGATCATTACCTGGTTGGTATTCTTTGCTTTTGTATAAATGAAGAAACCACCGGAAAATATAAAACCGGCGAAAGTCGGTTTTTTGTTGGTTGATTTTATAGAGAACGAATCAGCCGCTGAAAAAATGAACCCAATTGGTGTAATCCGAAATTAGTGGCATAAATTTCGGGATCCGACCTTCCTCTTTCGGTCACTTCCATTTAAATTCAACTCCTGCCGGAGTTGGGGTGGCTGGAGGTTTCTTATTCCCCTCCCCGGGTAGCAACCCGGGGCAAATACCACTTTGTGGATTCAATCACTTCGTGATTGTCTTAATAATTTCACTATTTCCGTGTCCCCCTTTCGCCTTCCGAAATCCCCTTTTCCCTTTCCCTTTCCCTTTTTCCTTTTTCCTTTTTCCTTTTTCCTTTTTCCTTTTTCCTTGGCTCTTATTTTCCAACCCTGCATCCTGGCCCTGAGCTACCCCGAAAGCTTTCGGGGGTCCAGTGGACATTTTCTTAACGCTCAGTCCTCCCTTTTCTCTTTCTACTTTCACCTTTCCCCCAATTTCTTTTTGCCCCGCTTTAAAATTCCCCTTAAATTGTCCCCCATTCCAACAAAACATATTCTTTGAATGATGAACCCAAATAAATTAATGAGTACTATGCTGGTCAGCAGCCTACTAGTTGGCTGCGGACAGCAAGAAAAATTTCCAAGCATCGACGTGACCTATCCTGAAACAAAAAAATCAGACCATGTGGACGAATATTGGGGTGAAAAGGTAGCCGACCCGTTCCGCTGGCTGGAAGATGACTACTCCGAGGAAACAAAAGCCTGGGTAGAAGCCCAAAATAAGGTTACCTTCGGTTACCTGGAGCAAATTCCATTTAGAGAAGCTATCAGACAAAGACTGGAGCAAGTCTGGAACTATGAAAGGATTTCCGCTCCGAATACCTTTGGGGAATATCAATACTATTACAGGAATGACGGCTTACAGAACCAATCTGTGCTCTACAGAAAAAAAGGGCCTGAGGGGGAAGAGGAACTTTTCCTGGATCCCAATAAACTTTCGGCTGACGGTACGACCTCCCTGGCAGGAGCAGCCTTTACCAAGGACGGTAGCCTCTTTGCCTATGCTGTTTCGGTAGCAGGGTCAGATTGGAGGGACATCTACGTGATGGATACGGACAGCAAGGAACTAAAAGCTGATAAAATCGAAGATGCCAAATTTACAGGCATCGCCTGGAAAGGGAATGAAGGATTTTTCTACAGTACCTACGAAAAACCGGGAGGATCCAAACTCTCCGCCTTGACCAATAACCATAAACTTTACTACCATCAGCTTGGAACAGACCAAAGTCAGGATGTCTTGGTGTTTGGGGATGACAACAACCCAAGAAGGTATGTGGGTGCTTCTGTGACAGAAGACGGTAAATACCTGGTCATTACCGCGGCCAACAGCACCACAGGCAATGAATTATACATTCAGGATCTGAGCAGGGCCATGTCCCCGATCGTGCCCATCGTGGCTGATATGGAAAATACCCATTACCTGATCGATCATCAGGATGGAGAATTATTTATTTTCACCAACCTCGATGCGCCTAATAACCGCTTGGTCAAAACTGCTATTAGCACATTAGCGGCTGACAACTGGGTGGATGTGATTCCGGAAACAGAAAATGTACTTAGCGTTTCCACAGGCGGAGGGAAGCTATTTGCCTCCTACCTCAAAGATGCCATCACCGAAGTCAAGCAATTGGCCTATGATGGTAAGTTGGAGCGGGTGGTGGACTTGCCAGGGATTGGTACGGCAGGAGGATTCTCTGCTAAAAGAGAGGAAACAGAATTGTACTTCAGCTTTACTTCTTACCTCACCCCTGGTTCCATTTATACCTACGACATTGCTTCCGGCGCGGTAGCCTTGTACAATAGCCCAGAGGTTGACTTTGATCCTTCTTTGTATGAAAGCAAGCAAATCTTCTATACTTCCAAGGATGGTACCCAAATCCCAATGATCATTACCCATAAAAAGGGATTGAAAATGGATAGTAAAAACCCTACCATCCTGTATGGATATGGCGGCTTTGGGGTGAGTCTGACGCCTTCTTTCAGTATTGCCAATACGGTATGGTTGGAAAACGGCGGGGTATATGCCGTGCCCAACCTAAGAGGAGGAGGGGAATATGGTGAAAAATGGCATTTGGCTGGCACCAAGATGAAGAAACAAAATGTTTTCGACGACTTTATCGCTGCCGGAGAATACCTGATCAAAGAAGGTTATACTTCTTCAGATTTTCTTGCCCTAAGGGGAGGAAGCAATGGGGGATTATTGGTCGGTGCGGTCATGACCCAAAGGCCCGAACTGGCAAGGGTAGCCTTCCCTGCTGTAGGTGTACTGGATATGCTGCGCTATCATCAGTTTACGGCCGGTGCAGGATGGGCTTATGATTATGGGACTGCCGATGATTCTGAGGAAATGTTCCGTTACCTGAAAGGCTATTCTCCTTTACATAATTTAAAACCAGGAACGGCCTTTCCAGCCACTTTGGTGACCACTGCTGACCATGATGACCGGGTAGTGCCTGCACATTCCTTCAAGTTTGCATCCACCTTACAGGAGGCACATGCTGGAGCGCTTCCAGTTTTGATTCGAATAGAAACCAATGCAGGACATGGCGCAGGTAAACCTACCGCCATGCAGATTGCGGAGATAGCCGATATCTTTGCTTTTGGTCTGTATAATATGGGGGTGGGTTTCCAGAATAGGTGATGGGTAAGTCCCAACCCTCCAAGGGTTTCGAACCCTTGGAGGGTTTTTCATGATAGAATATCCTGTTTTCTTGTCCTTTTATCATTAGTGGATAGTTCTTATATGCGACCCCATCGGGGTCGTATATTTATAGCTGGATGTCTTTGCCTACAGCTATGTGACCCCGAAGGGGTCAAACAGTTTTAAAATTAAATGTGAGTTCAATAAAACACGAATTTTACCCAAACCCTCCAAGGGTCTCGAACCCTTGGAGGGCCATTAGTAATGGATACACTCTGAGTAAAGCGAAGGGTCTCCCAAAATAAGAGGGGATACTTCGACTCTGCAGGCTTCGTCTACCATTGACAGGTTACTGGAACCGTCACCCTGAGTGAAGCGAAAGCCTGCCCCGATCCTTTCGGGGGGTC
>NZ_SLAP01000170.1 GCF_007126775.1 Cecembia sp.
ACCTCTTTGGCTATTCTTTGGGCTATTTGGTTCTTATTCAGCATTGCTTTGGTTTTTTGTTTTTTTTCTAGAAATTTATTGCCTATGGGTAACTTCCGAAATTCTTGTTTCTTTTCTCTTGGTTCTAAGTTTTTATTTTTCCAGCCCTGCAACCTGGCTCCTCGCTAAAAAGCTATCAAAATAGTTTTTTATAACGCTCGGCACTCTCTCGGTTCTCGGTTCTCGTCTCTCGCCTCTACTTGGTACTTAGTACATGGTACAACCTTCTATTCTCTCACCGTCCTTTGCTCGATCCTCTTCTCGTAATCCTTTCCCTGGAAAATCCGCTGCACGTAAATTCCTGGTGTATGAATCTGATTGGGATCTAATTTCCCAGCAGGGACCAATTCTTCCACCTCTGCAATGGTGATTCTTCCAGCTGCAGCCATCATGGGGTTAAAGTTCCTTGCTGTACCTTTGAAAATCAGGTTTCCTGCAGTATCTCCTTTCCAAGCTTTGACAATCGCATAATCTGCTTTCATCCACCTTTCCATCAAATACAATTTGCCGTCAAATTCCCGCAATTCTTTTCCTTCTGCTACTTCGGTACCTACCCCGGCAGGGGTGAAAAATGCCGGTATACCTGCACCACCTGCACGTATCCTTTCTGCGAGGGTGCCCTGTGGAATGAGCTCAACTTCCAGTTCTCCTGACAATAGCTGCCTTTCAAACTCCGCATTTTCCCCCACGTAGGAAGAGATCATTTTCCTGACCATGCGTTTTTTAAGCATGAGGCCAATTCCAAAATCATCTACTCCGGCGTTGTTGGAGATGCAGGTTAGCCCATGGATATCTCTGTTCAATAAGGCGGATATGCTGTTTTCCGGAATTCCGGAAAGTCCAAAGCCCCCAAGCATAAGTACGGATCCTGAAGAAATGTCCTGAACAGCTTCTTCGGCGTTGGCCACTGTTTTGTTGATCATAGAAAAATTATTTTTGGGTTATACAAATGATATTAGCAGGAAAGAAGCCTTAGTGCGTCCTCTCTATCCTGTTGAAGTTGTGCTTTCAGTTCTTCCAGTCCGGAGAATTTGATTTCCGGTCTCAGGTAGGCTTTGAGTTGTACACAGATTCTTTTATCATAAAGATCTCCATCGAAATCAAATAGGTGGACTTCGATGGTTTGGCTATTACCGTTTACGGTAGGCCTATTGCCAATGTTGAGCATTCCCTGATGGATTTTCCCTTCTACACGGGCAGTTACCGCATAAGCCCCATCACAGGGGATCAATTTATAGTCATGCGGGATATGCATATTGGCTGTGGGAAACCCTATGGATCTGCCCAATTGCTGCCCTTTGATGATAATGCCATTGAGGTCGTATTCCCTACCAAGGTATTCATTGGCTACTTCCACCTTTCCATCTTCGAGAGCCTTTCTGATTTTGGTACTGGAGACCCCAACATTGTCCACATCTTCTCGTGATATCTCTTCCAGCTCAAAGCCAAAATGGTGTTTATTGGCTTTTAAATAATCAAATCCACCTTCTCTGTTTTTACCGAATCTGTGGTCATATCCTATGACCAATTTACGGGTTTTAATGGTATCTACTAGAATTTGTTGGATAAATTCCGCCGAGCTAAGTTTGGAAAAAGACTTGGTGAACGGAATGGTCAATAGGTGGTCAATACCAAACTCCCTTAACAAATGGGTTTTTTCTTCAAAAGTGGTCAATAGCCTTAAATTATGCTCATTGGGATAGAGCACCATTCTTGGGTGCGGCCAAAAAGTAATCAATATGGTCTCTCCATTGATTTCATCTGCAATAGCCCTAATTCTCTTCAATATTTTTTGGTGTCCCAAATGTACGCCGTCAAAGGTACCGCTGGTGACCACGGGGTTTTTGATGTTTTCAAAATGGGTTGTTCCCTCATAAATTTTCATGGGGCCTTGCTTTGATTGTACTGATCAGATCTTCTATTTCCTCTGCATCTTCCAACTTGAAATCACCTATTCTGGTTCGGCATAATACGGAAAGATAAGCTCCGACACCCAATATTTCTCCAAGGTCCCTTGCCAGACTTCGTATATAGGTGCCTTTGGAACAAACAATTCTGAAATGCACTTCAGGGTTATTAAAATCTGTGATTTCAAAAACAGATACAGTGACCGGTCTGGCTTCCAGGATGACTTCTTCCCCCCTTCTTGCTGCTTTGTACACCCTTTTCCCACCTACCTTAATGGCGGAATGCGCTGGAGGAATCTGCATAATGTCTCCTGTAAGTTGCGCAGCGGCTTTCTTAACATCTTCAGTTTTTAGTCCCGAAGGATCTGCTACTTCCAGCACTTCTCTTTCCAAATCAAAACTTTCAGTGGTCTTACCGAGCACAAAGGTCCCTGTGTACTCTTTCTCCTGGCCCATGAAGGACTCAATGGATTTGGTTTTTTTACCCGCACAGACGATCAATAATCCCGTGGCCAAAGGGTCCAGAGTACCTGCATGTCCCACTTTTTTGATTTTGAGGGCATTTCTAATTTTTTTTACCACGTCAAAGGAGGTCCATTCCCGGGGTTTGTTGACTAAAAATACTTCTCCGTAAGGTGCTGCTTCCTCCATCTTACAAATATATTCCTGAGAAAATGGCAATGAGCCCTACGATGGTACAATAAATAGCAAAATAGGTGAGCTTACTTTTTCTTACCAGGGCAATCATCCATACACAGGCGAAATATCCTGAAATAAATGCAGCGATAAAACCAACGGCCAGGTATCCAAATGTGTCTTCTGAGAAAACAAGCCCACCATCCAAGAGGTCTTTGGCAATTTTCCCAAAGATCAAAGGAACAACCATCAGGAATGAAAAACGTGCAGCTTTATTTTTATCAATACCCAAAAGTACCGAGGCTGAAATGGTCGCCCCGGACCGGGAAATCCCTGGCAACATGGCTACAGCTTGTGCCAATCCAACGATGATGGCATTGGGAAATGACACACCTCTATCTGTATTCTTGGCTTTGTCCGCAAGGAAGAGCAGCAACGCAGTGACCAGGAGCATGCTTCCTACAAATACAATTTTCCCTCCAAAAAACTGTTCCAGTTTTTCTTCAAAAAACAGACCTACAATGACTGCAGGAACCATGGAGAGGATTATTTTGGAAGAAAATTGGGTTTCTTCATTCCATTCTCTCTTTAACAGTCCGGTAAGAATTTCAGCAATATCCTTTCGGAAAACCAATAATGTTGCCAATGCCGTCGCAAAATGAAGCACTACAGTAAACATCAGACTTTCTTCCGGAAGTTTATCACTTCCAAGGAGGGCGGCTCCAAGCTCCAGGTGTCCGCTTGAGGAAACTGGTAAAAATTCGGTCAATCCCTGAACTATTCCAAGGATGAGCGCATCGATAATCTCCATGGATTATTTCGTTTCTGGTTTTTTAAAAATTGCATAAAACTGAAACAAAAAGCCGATCAAGGTAATGATTGGACCTAATGTAAGTCCCATAAAGCCAAAGCCATGCGGTTCACTGTCAAGACCAATAATGATGAATCCCAAAACAATGATACCAATACCTATCAGCATGAGCCTGTAGTTCTTTTTTTCGAAGGGGAAAGGTGTATTTGCCATTTTAATATAGTTCGTCTAGTGACATGTTTAAATATTTGTTAACCGCTTGAAGGGTGCTGAAAAGGGAAAGCATGGCTCCGATTACAATCAGTCCTCCGAACAGGTAATACAATAAGGTATAATTTTGTAGCAAAGCAAAACCATCAATATTGGCTTTGGTATATTCTATGATTAAAAAGAGCAAGGCGGAAGCGATGATTCCTGCCAAAATACCGAAGAAAAATGCTCTTAGTAAGAAGGGTTTTCTTATGAATCCTCTTGTGGCCCCAACCAATTGCATGCTTCTGATGAGAAAACGCTGAGAAAAAAGGGCCAGTTTGATGGTGTTGTTGATCAGCATCACCACAGTAAATATCAGGATAAGAATAAAGCCTCCCATCACGATGGCTACTTTTGTCAGGTTTTGGTTGATGGACTCCACCAGGTCTGCCATATACGTGACTTCGAAAACCCCCTCTATTTTTTGGATTTCTTCTACGATTTCCTTGATTTGATCAGATGTCTGGTATTCCTCTGCAATAGAAACGGTGTAGCTATCCCTTAAGGGATTGTCATCCAGAAATTGGGCGAAATCCTCTCCGGTATCTTGCAGAAAAACCTTGGCTGCTTCATCCTGTGAGATAAACTGTATTCCGGATTTGTCATCTTTCTTCAAAACATAGGGTTTGGATTCCAGTACATTCCCGATTTCTGTTAGTGCTGAGGAAGAAAGGTTTTTATTTAAGAATACCTGGATTTCAATATTTTCCCGAATCAGACTGGTTAGGGTCTTGGCCTGGATAACGATTACTCAAAATAAACCCACTATAAAAAGGGAGAGGGTCGTACTAAAAAGTACAGAGATAAATTTAAACCTTCCCAGTCTTGTTTTTTTTCTTGGAGTCACCCTTATATACGGTTTTAATTCTGCCAAAATTAAACAGCTTCCTGGATTAAACCAATCTTAGGTGCTTAAATTGACTTCCACTATTTTTTTATTGGCGATGACGAATGCCCTGTCATGTTTTTCACATTCCAACTTTGCCAATCCGGTGAATCGCCCAAATGCTGGCAGAATGATCCTTTTGGGAGAGACAAAGAAACAGGGCAAAGTCAACTTTTGCCTACCTTGGCCATAGAGTGATATTCCAGGATGGACATGCCCACAAATATTGAGCATTCCTTCTGGAATGTCCATTTCTGGTTCATGGGAGAGTAAAAGATTGCCAAGCACCAAAGATTGGGAATGTACATCCCAAAGTTCTGAACGGTAAAATTGCGCAGGAAGTATATCATGGTTCCCTTTAATTAGGTGGAATTGAATTCCAGGAAAAAGGCCAGGGAAGGCTTCCAAATCAAGCCAGGTCTGATTGAAATCACTATGAAAAAGGTCTCCTAAAAAGAAAAGATGAAGCGGTTGGAAAT
Organism: Cecembia sp.; assembly: GCF_007126775.1. GTDB lineage: Bacteria > Bacteroidota > Bacteroidia > Cytophagales > Cyclobacteriaceae > Cecembia. Next base: position 5,011 of record NZ_SLAP01000170.1, read on the forward strand.
TTTGGATAAGTTTTTTGATTTTCACATAATCCCCATGATGTACAGATTCTGGGACGGGTACACCTGCTTTTCTAAAGTGTGCCGCTTTGCCAAAATGGGGATCTGCAATCAAAAGACTTTTTTGATCTGGAAGGTAAATGGCTTTTTCGGGCAAAAGCTCAAAATTGACCTCTTGAAGGAGCAATTGGAACAAACCCTGTGAACCGGAAGAATGCGTCTTTTGGTTTTTGTACATATTAAAAAAAGCCCTGAAAGATGGAACATTTCTAACCGTAAAAGTATTACTATACTTTGAAAGCTGACAAAAAAAATCAAACTCATGGGTAAAAAGTCAATTCTTTTTGCATTTGTTGTGATCTTCTCAACGATGCAAACCACCTTGGCTCAAAAAGCAGACGATATTTTAGGTCTATGGTACAATACGGAAGAAGATGCCAAAATAGAAATCTTTAAGGATGGAGGAAAATACTTTGGTAGGGTAGTATGGCTAAAAGAATCCATGGAAAATGGCAAACCCATTTTGGATGCAAACAATGTGGACAAATCCAAAAGAGAAAGACCTATTCTTGGCATGAAACTATTGGAAAACTTCGAGTTTAAGGGAGGAAGTTGGGAAAATGGAGCTATCTATGATCCTAGAAATGGAAAGACTTATTCCAGTACGCTCAAGAAGAAAGGGGAAAAAGTACTTGAGGTCAGGGGATTTATAGGAGTTTCTCTGATTGGAAGAACAGTGGAATGGACCAGGGCGCAGTGATTATTTTAGGATTGCCCGCAATTACTCCCAGATACCTTCCGGGACAATCTCCAGTACATGTCCAAAAGGATCCTCGAAATAAAGGCTTTCGAGCCCATCTTTCCACTCCTGCTCGTGAGTAATCCTTATTTTTTTCTCTATTAGGATTTTTTTGGTTTCTTGATATTCCTTGCGACTTACTTCAAACGCAATGTGTTGTTTACCTGTGGCATAATGAGGTGGAAGGTTTTTTTCATTCCTGGTCACTTCGGGTATAAAACAGAGCAAGACGGCTGTCCCACATCTAAAAAAAATATGTCTGTTATTCACTTTTGAGATGACAGGCATTTCCAAAATCCGATGGTAGAAATTCTCTGCTAAATCCAGGTCACTGATATAAAGGCAGGTTTCTTTGATTTGTGTAAATTTCATACTTAAAATTAATCTTAACCTGCAGCTATTCCAATCATTTTTCTGAAAATCAAAATTACGGGTTCAGTAATCGGCCTCCGCATTTACAGCGTATTGCTTTCCAGGTAAAAGCTGCTGAGAATATATTGCAGTTGTCCGTACTCAATCAAAAAGGCATCGTGGCCATAGCTGGATTTGATTTCCCTGAAGCTTCCTTTTTGGGCATGTTGCGCGATAAACTGGGATTCTTCTTTTAAGAAGAGGAGGTCTCTATCGACTCCAATTGCAAGAACTTTGGATTGTATTTGTGAAAGGGCTTGAGCTGTTCCACCACGACCCCTGCCCAGGTCATGGCTGTCCATTGTTTTGCTCAGCACCCAATAAGAAAACGCATTGAATCGGTTGGCCAATTTCTGACCTTGATAGCGCAAGTAGGAAGCTATTCTGAAATTGTCCAGTTTTTCAACCTGATCAGTCTGCTTGAGTGCAAAGTCTTCTGGATGCCGGTAGGACATCATGGCCATAGCCCTAGCAGCCTCTAGTCCTTTTTTGCCGGCTTCCGGGTGCTTAGAACCCCAAGTGCTGTCTGCTTCAATGGCCATTCGCTGGGTTTCATTAAAACCTATGGTCCAAGCTGAGGTTTTGGCATTAGAGGCCAGGATAACTGTATTGTTCACTTTTGCTTCGAGAAGGTAGGCCCATTCCAAAGCCACCTGACCTCCAAGTGAACCCCCGATCAGGGTATGAATTTGGGAGATACCCAAATGTTCCCTGAGTAAATCCAGGGATTTTGACAGATCGCGTGTGGTCAATTGAGGGAAATCATAATAGTAAGTTTCTCCAGTTTCTGGATGATTTGAAAGCGGGTTGGTAGATCCGTAACATGAGCCCAATAAATTGGCGCATACAATAAAATATTTTGCAGGATCATAAAATTTGTCTTCACCCATAAGGCCTCCCCACCAATCCTGAACATTGGCATCACCGGTAAGGGCATGTATAACCCAGATGACATTGTCTTTTGCCGTGGTCAAATGTCCTTGGGTGGTATAGGCTATTTCAAAATCCTGTAGTTTTTCATCTGACTCCAATTCCAATATACCTTCGTGCTTGTAGGTTTCCTGCGCCATTTCTATGATCAAATAATCGCTTTCTAAATTCATTATATAAAAAGGGTTGATTAAAACCTATCAGGTATTGAGACCTGATAGGTTTTGATGTATTAATTAGGCTATACTATCAAACGCCTGTTGCAGATCTGCTTTTATGTCTTCAACATGTTCAATTCCCAAAGATATCCGAAGAAGGGTGGGCGTCACCCCAGCAGCAACCTGTTCTACATCGCTTAATTGTTGGTGTGTGGTAGCAGCGGGTTGAATGATCAAAGTTTTGGCATCCCCCACATTGGCAAGGTGGGAAATCAACTTCAGTTCATTTATAAATTGCTTGGTACTTTCCTTGTTCCCTTTCAGTTCAAAACTCAAAACACCGCCAAAACCATGTCGGAGGTATTTTTTACCCAGTTCATGGTAAGGAGAAGATTTGAGGCCGGGGTAATTGACTTTTTGTACTTTGGGATGCTTTTCCAACCATTCTGCGATGGCTAAGGCATTGTCTACCGTTCTTTGTACCCGTAAAGACAGGGTTTCCAGGCCTTGAAGTAGGAGGAAGGAATTGAATGGACTCAATGCCGGTCCAAAGTCCCTTAATCCTTCTACCCTTGCCCTGATTGCAAAAGCAATATTGGGAAGTCCTAAAGGATTGTTTTCTCCGAAGACTTCCCAGAATTTGAGTCCGTGGTATCCTTCAGAAGGCTCCGTAAATTGTGGAAATTTCCCATTTCCCCAATTGTAATTCCCTCCATCAATAATGATACCTCCAATAGAGGTTCCATGTCCTCCGATCCATTTGGTTGCCGAGGCTGTTACGATATTGGCGCCATGTTTCAGGGGTTGAAAAAGGTATCCACCCGCACCGAAAGTATTGTCTACTACCACAGGAATATCGTACTTTTTGGCAAGTGAGGATATGGCTTCAAAATCAGGGATATTGAATTCTGGATTCCCTATGGTTTCCAAATAGATGGCTTTGGTCTTCTCGTCAATCAATTTTTCAAAATCGGCTGGGTTATTTCCCGCGGCAAAGCGGGCTTCTATGCCGATACGTTTGAAGGCAACTTTAAATTGATTGTATGTGCCACCATAAAGAAAAGAGGTGGAAACAAAGTTTTCCCCTGTCTGCAGAATATTGTTGAGTGCCAGAAACTGTGCGGCTTGTCCAGAGGCAGTAGCTACTGCAGCAACTCCACCTTCCAGTGCAGCAACTCTGTTTTCAAAGACGTCTGTAGTTGGATTCATGATCCTGGTGTAAATATTGCCAAATTCTTTTAATGCAAAAAGATTGGCGCCATGATCAGCAGAGTTGAAAACATAGGAGGTTGTCTGGTAAATGGGGACAGCTCTTGAATTGGTAGTTGGGTCCGGACTTTGTCCGGCATGCAACTGTAGGGTTTCGAAATGATAGTTAGACATAATGATTAGTTTTAGGATTTAATGGAGTGTTGAAATTTACCTATAGATTTTATAGGATATTAAATATGCAATGAAAATATTACATGTAGCCTAGACAACAGTAAATATCAGTACAAGAGTAGGGATTTGGGGGCTGTCCTAAAATGCGTTTTATTAAATTCATAATTGTAGAATTTATATTTCCAGCTGACAATATTTTCAACCGGCAGGAATTGGCACCTTGGATTTTCCAGGTTGCCAGAGGGTCTATGAGCCTGTCTCTCGCCTCTTCTTTATAAATCCTTCACGCAAAAAGTGAAAGACAAAACAAAATAAGCACCTGTAATTTATAATTGCAAGGCCTTACATAAAAAATATTTCAATAGGCTCTGGTTCATGAATAAATTGGCATTCCTTTCGCTAGGTTATCATGTACATCTAAACATCAATTTAAATTATGAAATTAAATTTCTTGGGTGCTGGAAATGATCAGCACAAGTATTTTGTAAAGAAGCTCCAAAACTTTCAGTGGGCGTTTTTGCCTGGAATGCTTTTATTCATGAGCAGTTGCTTGAGTGACGACCTTTCTTTAGTTTCTGAGTTTCAAGAGGATTTTCAAGGAGTGACCAAAATTGAAGTTGATGGGGGATTTTTGGAAGTGCAGTATGTGGGTGAAAGTGGCAGACAGACACTTAGTCTGGATGTGCAATTGCGTTCCAATTCCAGCCGTAAATTTGAGGTGGAATACAGATTGGTAGGAAGCACTTTAAGGGTGTTTTTAGAAACCAATAACCGACTATTCAGCGGCAGCGCAAGGGGAGAAGGTGTTATCCTTTTTACCGGTCCAAGAAGTATGTTGCTTGACCTTGAAGCCGGATCTGGAAAAATCACTGTTAAAAATGTGGTTCATCCTTCAGCAAGTCTGCAAGTTGATTCAGGAGAGATTATTGCACAGAACTTGGCAATACCAAGGTTGCAGTTGAATATCAATGCAGGAAGGGGAATATTTGAAGATATTCTTGGGGGAATTGAGGCCGATTTGACATCTGGGAAAATAGAATTGCTAAGAGTAGAAGGTGATGTGCAGGTAGAGGCATCAAGCGGGGAAGTAATTGTCAAAGACCATAACGGCATATTGAACGCGACAGTAAGTTCAGGGAAAATTGAAATGAACAATGTGAAGGCTATAGGCAATGTGACGGTATCATCAGGCCAATTATTTGCTACTAATTCGGGATTAAGTCCTCAAACTGCACTTAAAGCTTCTTCTGGAAACATCTATATACAGACATTCAGTAATCTAAGAGATTTCAATTTCAATATCACAACGGGAAGTGGATCCGCAAGGGTCGGAGATGCGGTATCTTCTGGTGCCTTGAATATCAACAACGGCGCTGCAAATACCATCCGTGGGGAGGTAACTTCCGGAAAAATTGAAATTGTCAACTAAGTAAAAACCTTTTCTATTTTCACGGCTGTTCCGGCAGCCGTGACCATTAGCATTCCATCCCTTATTGTTTCATAATCCAGGTCAATGCCGATGACTGCATTTGCACCAAAAGCTTTTGCCTGCATCTCCATTTCGGCCATGGCGGTTGCTTTGGCTTCTCTGAGGACGCGCTCATAAGCACCAGCTCTACCACCCACAATGTCGGTGATACTGGCGAAGAAATCTTTAAATACATTGGCCCCAATAATGGTTTCTCCGGAAACAATGCCCAGATAGGCGGTTATTTTATAACCTTCCAGTTGGTTTGTAGTGCTGACTATCATAGATAAGATTGTAAAAAAAGCCGCAGCCAATTCTAACTGCGGCTCAAACTTAATTCCAAATCAATTTTTTTCCAAACCTGGAGATCTTTCTAAAAATTCCTGGTACAGTTTGATATGCCTGTTACTCATAGGAACCCTATATCCGTCAATGAAAACATGGCGAATTTGGGTTTTGGTTTCGAATGGATCTCCAGTAGCGACAAACAGAGTAGCCTTTTTGCCTTGTTCAATAGACCCCATTTCATCAGCGATGCCAAAAACTTCTGCGGCATTGATCGTGATGGCCTTTAGTGCCTCTTCTTTTCCCATTCCATAGGCTGCTGCAAAGCCTGCATTGAAGGGGAGATTTCTGGTATTTTCGGCATCATTGCTTCGGATCACCACTTTTACCCCTGCCTTGGCCATTTTGCCAGGATTGGTATAGGATGCATCATATCTGTCTGATTGCCTTGTGGGAATCGACAACATGGGTCCTGTAATGACGGGAAGTTCGGCCTCTGCGATTTTATCTGCTACGCGCCAACCCTCGGCTACCCCAGTAAGTATGGCTTTGACGTTTTTGGATTGGATCCAATCAATGGCAGAGAGTATGTCTGTCGCTGCATTCACTTCTACCAACAAGGGCAATTCTCCTGCAAGGACTTTCGCCAATTGCTCCATTTCGGGATAATATTGGAGTTCCGCATTGGCTTGCTGGAGCTGGTAATACGTTTCGGCCCTTCCCCAGATTTCATTCAAGGTTTTCTGTGCCTGATCTGCTTCCTTTTTGATATCTTCGTCACTTCTTCGATCCCATGTACTTCTTCTCGCTGAAGAAGGGAAGTTCAGAACTACTCCTTTGAAACCGGCATACATTTGATCCGGGGTATAGCCATTGAGATTGATCAGGGCAGCAGTTCCTGGAAATATTCCACCGGAAGGCAGGGCCAGGGTGGTAGTTACTCCACTTACTCTTGTAACAGGAATGGCGACAGAATTGGGATTGATTGCAACCAACGCCTGCATATTGGGAGTAACCTGTCCAATCTCTGCATAGTCTTGTGTTTCTGCCAAAGAATTGACCTCTACTAATCCCAATCGGCTTCCACCATCAAACATTCCGGGATAAATAAAATGTCCGGAACAATCAATAACTTCTGCATCAGTATCGGCAATATTTTGCCCTACTGCGATGATTTTTCCTGCATCGATCAATACGCTTGCATTTTCAATGTTTCCTTTGGTCACGGTGACCACGGTAGCATTCTGCAGCAAGAATTTACCAGTTCTTGGTTTTATAAACTCCCCATCAAACTGTGCCGATGCCAAAAGCGGTAAAAAGGCCAGCAAACAGGTATATATTAATTTTTTCATTTTTTTCATGATTTTGCCATTTTATCCAAACCCTTAGGTATCAATGTGTATGGTTAAACAGGTTTCTTCCAAAATTGGTAAAGAAGAAATCCACCCCATGCATGCAACGGTGTTCGTGCTCTTTGAGGTAGATGGGTTCCAATGCCTCACTCGCACTTACCTTGAGCCTCATATCATCCGGGTCATCGTTGATATCAAAGTATTTTACACCATCTACGAATGTCATTTGGGGGATGGCATACACTGAGAGGGGATGCTCATTGAAGATGACCAAATCTGCTTGTTTTCCCTCTTCAATAGAACCTACTTTATCTGCGATTCCAAGTTGTTTGGCAGGATTGATGGTGATCAGGGCCAGTGTTTGCTGGTCATCCAATTCACCATAGCGCTGTGCTTTGCCTGCTTCATGGTATAGGTGTCTGATCAATTCTCCGGAATCCGAATTGATGGAAGTGATGACGCCGTTTTCCATTAAGATAGCTGCATTATAAGCTGTAGAATAGTACACTTCGAATTTATAAGCCCACCAATCTGCGAATACAGAGGCCCCCATGGTATACTCAGCCAATTCCGGCGCCACTTTGAATCCCTCATTGACATGGGAAAAGACAATATTACTGATTCCAAACTCCCTACAGGTGTTGATCAGGGCGTAAATTTCATCAGCCCTATAAGAATGGCAGTGTATGATAATATTACCATCCAGGATGTCCACAAGTGTTTCCAGTCTACTGTCATATTTAGGTGGTACTGGATTTGATCCTCTTTGGTTGAGGGCGTTTTCATAATTAGACCAGGCTTTTTTGTATTGCAATGCCTCATTGAATCCATTTCTGATTACCGCATCTACGCCCATTCTTGTCCTTGGCTGTATCCCATTGCCACGTCCGTGAACACGCGTTGGGTTTTCACCAAGCGCAAACTTAATGGTCCTTGGCGCCTCCTTCATGTAAAGGTCTTCAGGGCTAAATGTGCCATAACGGTGCTTTAAAGTTATGTTTTGTCCACCAATGGCATTGGCAGAACCGTGCATGGCATGGGAAATAGTTACTCCTCCTGCTAGTGCCCTGTAAAGCCCTATATCATAAGGATTGACCACATCTGCCATTCTGACCTCAGCCGTAATAGGGGCAGTAGCCTCATTGACTGCATCCAAAGCCACATGGGAGTGGGCATCAATTATTCCGGGCATGAGGTATTTTCCACTGGCATCTATAACCTCAATGTTATTGGCATTTAAATTTTTCCCGATTTTTTTTATGATGCCATTTTCTACCAGTACATCTGTTGCCTCTAAGTCTCCCTGAGTAACAGTGAGAACAGTAGCATTCTTTATGAGTACGGATCCTTTCGGTGTTTGGGCATTTGCAAGCATTGTACCCAACACCAAAAAGCCGCTGATTATTATTTTTAAATTTTTCATCGCTTTTGGAATTATTGGTTGCTTTGATTAGGTTTTTTATTGGCGTTGAGAGGGAAGCTGCCAAAATCACTCAGTGACATATTACCACGGAAATCATCTTCCGAAACATCACCTGCTACCGTAACTTCCAATGCCATGCCTCCGGCGGAGACATTAAAAGTAAAGGAGAGGTTATTCCCTGATAGGGTGATGTTATTCATCTCAGAACTGGCTTTTCCGCTGCCTGCCGGATTGTCATAAGTGATTGTTCCTTTGTAGGAATCTCCTTCTTTTTTGATTTCCATGGTGCCATCAGAACTACCTGCGGGTGTATCCGAAGTGTATTCCCAGACTCCGGCAATGTCAATGGTTTTTCCATTTTCTCCATTGGCCTTACTTTTTTTGCTGACATCATAATCAAAAAGATAACCATCAGCAATAACATGTTGAATCTGAGCTTCCTCTGAAAAGATCGGAGCAGTACTGATCACCATATTGGCAAGTTTACCTTTTTCCAGTGTTCCAGCAAATTTTTGTATGCCCATTATATTGGCATTATTGATGGTCAGAGCTGCGAGTGCTCCATCTTCACTCAATCCATTTTCAATCATCAAACGGATGTTTTTCAGCATTTCAGAACTCCTGCCGCCCATGCTGGTAAACCCAAATGGGATTCCGGCTGCTTCAAGTTTGGAAGGGCCTTCGAGGATGCTTTTATATGCCTCTCTGATTTTGAGTGTCCGGGACTGCATTTCTTCGGTTTTACCCTCCAAATCTGCATTGGCAGTCTTGTCATTGGGTAATCTGAATCCTATGAGTACTTTGGCATTAGAAGCTTTCATATCATCTAATGCATAATCAATTTCTGTTACACCAGTGAGGATCAAATTGAATCCAAATTCCCTTTGTAGCGCTGTTGCCCTTTTGATTTCTAAATCGTTGGAAACCTCAAAAAGGATAGGCATGTTTTTATCCAAAACAGGGAAAAAGGCCTCGAGCGTTTTATTCATCTCCGGTCTTGCCACTCCGGAAGTGGAGGCAAACAGCCGGTTGTGTTTTGCAGATAACTCAGCATTTTTGTACAAGTCCCTGAATTTGGCCATAATGCCCAATTGTGTGCCGGGATACATCCCACGTCCACCACCTACATTCCTAAATCTTGCACCCATTGCAGTATTGTTCGCCAAAATATTGGAAGAAGTTTTTCCTCCGAAGGTGACAATGGCAGATTTTCCTGGAAGCATACCACCTTCTGGAATTATCTGGGCAATGGTGAAACCAACCTTTCTCCAATCCGAAATCTGGCTGCTTTTTGGGTCATAATTGTCAAGGACTGATCTCCACGGAGTGATGCCTGCAATCTCATCGGGAGGATTGGAAGAATCAAAATCAGCCGGTCTTTCGGGATCGGCCGGTTTGCTTACTCCTGCACCTGAAGCGCCATCAATAAACCCAGGATAAACAAATAAAGAGTCTCCTGGAATAATCTGGGCCTCTGGAGGAAGAGAGAGGTTATTGCCTATACTTTCAACCAATCCGTTTTTAATTAAAATGGTGGCCCCGTTTATGGTCTTTCCTGGAGAAGTGGTAACCGTAGCATTCACTATGGCATAGGTACCTGTCACCCTTCTTTCTCCCTTTGGATCACTCTGACCAAAAGTATGTAGGCTGACAAATAATGCCATGAAAATTAAACTACTGAATACCTTTGGTTTGAATCGGATATTCATAACGTATATGTTGATTTTACTGGTTTTCTCAATAATCAAGGTTACGAAAGATTTTTTTTTCAAAAAATTATTTTTTTTCTAAATGGCAAAATCGGTTAAGAACGGCAAATATTTTTTAACATAATGCATTTTCATTTATTTGTATTTTTTTATAAAAAATTTATACAATTTTAAGTTTTAAAACGCTTGTTTTTTATAATTCTTAATATTTATATTTATCCTATCAATTGTTTAAAGCGTATTACATGAAACAGATTTTGGTAATAGAAGATGACAGACTGATTTCCAGTTTGGTTACTTTTAAATTGAAAAAAGAGGGGTACAATATTACTGTTGCCACCAATGGGAAAGAGGGCATTAATCTTTTTAACACTGTATCGCCTGATCTTTTAATCACGGATGTATTGGTTCCCAGAGAAGATGGTGTTGAAATTATAGATTATGTAAAAGAGAAAAAGCCGGACTGTCCTGTTATCGTCCTCAGTACAGAAGGGGACAAGGAAGATTTTGTAAAAGAAGCCTTGAATTCCGGCGCTTCGGACCATATGGCCAAACCTTTCCACCCCAATGAGCTTGCTTCAAGGGTAAGGAACCTCATGCGTAATTAAATTCAAGTTTTTTGAAGAATTTTTTAATTTCAGTATTCTTTATTTTTTAAATGATTTTTTAATTTTTTTTTGTTTTTTGCCCTATGGAGCAGAAAACCTTATTCCCCTATATCTTAGAAACTGCCATCTTGGAAATGGGAAGGATAAGAGGGCATACTTCTTTTTGTCCTTCAGAGGTGGTCAGATGGTTATATCCGCAGGATTGGCGACACTTTATGCATGATATTCAGCTCGAAATGATGCGCCTTTATAGGGAAGGAAAACTGGTAGTTTTACAAAATAACAAAGCAATTGACCCTTTGGAATTACCTGTTGGGCCTGTAAGAATCCGGGTATTGAAAACTTCTTGATTCCAATATTGGTTATTCCTACAAATGATTATCCTTATGAAATATTTTCATATTCTTTTCATCCTATTGCTAACAGGAAATATGGCCTGTGCACAACAGACGCCATCCAAAAAAAATAAGACCATGCAAGATTTGCCCAAAACAGAAGTTGAGACACCCAATGGGTATGAAGTAGCTACCTTAGGTGCTGGTTGTTTCTGGTGTACGGAGGCCATTTACCAGAATTTACAGGGAGTAGAGACCGTACGCTCTGGTTATAGTGGTGGACACGTAGATCAGCCTACCTACCGACAGGTTACTTCCGGAACATCAGGTCATGCAGAGGTAATACAGTTTTATTTTGATCCTGCTGTTATCTCTTTTGAAGAAATATTGGAAGTCTTTTGGTCCACTCATGACCCGACTACATTAAACCGTCAGGGAGCGGATGTTGGGCCACAGTACAGGTCGGCTGTTTTTTACCACAATGAAGCACAGAAGGAAGCGGCTGAATTTTATAAAAACAAATTGAATGCTTCCGGAGCCTTTGACAAACCAATAGTAACAGAAGTTACCGCCTTCAATAATTTCTACGTGGCTGAAGATTACCATCAGAATTATTTCAATGATAATGGCATGCAGCCTTATTGTCAGTTTGTGATCCGTCCAAAGTTGGAGAAATTTAAAAAGGTTTTTGCAGAAAAATTAAAAGATTGAAAGTCTGGAAATATTTTATTCAGCTTGACTTTTGATTATTTTTGAAAAAAAAATGCTTATGAGAACGATTTTATCTGTCATTTTACTTGCTGTTTTTACGCTATCAGCTTGTAATAGCAAGGAAGTTCAGGAAAAAAGTACAGATGTTTCATCTGAAACATTACCGATTGGATATTTTGGTGAGGAAATCAATGACCAAGGAGTCAATACATTGGATAGACTTGTAGCCGTTTTGGAGACCGAAAATGAATTTCATGGAAAGGTAGTTGGGGAGATCAAAGAGGTATGTTCAAAAAAAGGTTGTTGGATGACCATTGACTTGCCGAATGGAGAAAGCATGCGCGTTACTTTCAAAGATTATGGTTTTTTTGTTCCCAAAAATGCACATGGCTATCCCGTAATTATTGAGGGAGTAGCGACCAAAAAAGTTACGGACGTGGCCACCTTAAAGCATTATGCAGAAGATGCAGGGAAATCTGTTGAAGAAGTCGAGGCCATCAAGTCCCCGAAAAAAGAATATGCTTTTGAGGCCATTGGAGTAATTATCCAAGATAATGCATAAGACCTTTTTCAGGGTTTTTCTGTTCAGTATATTTCTTTTCGCAGGTTGTAAGCCTGAAAATCAAAAGGAACAGCTGAAGGTGCAGCGGTTTCCCAATGAGGATGCTCCCTTGGCATTATTGATGCGGGAAATGTTTGAAGACTTGGAAGAGGTGAAGGTTGCAGTTGGAAATGGGGAGCGCATCAAATCTTATGTAGAAAAGCACCGGAATCTTCTTGAAGTGAAGCCTACAGACCCCAAAGTAAAGACTCCTATATTCCATATGATGGGGGAGGCTTATTTGGAAAGCTTGGCTAATTTAGAAGAAAGTCCACTAGAACTGGTGAAAGCAAATTACCAAACGGTTATCAATACCTGTATTGGATGTCATCAGCAATATTGTCCCGGACCGGTAAAAAGAATCCAACAACTAGAAATTGATTAAGTATGGCCATTGCACTGGACAATTTAAGGGTAGGTAGGTTTTATGAACTGACCAATCAGGGAGAGATTAGGAGGTTGGAAATTCTGGCCAGGTTGTCCGGAGAAAATTTCAAAGTGAGGGATCTGGACACTACAGAAATTTATACGATTGAAGAATTACTGCGATGGGGCAAAGGAAAAGATTATGAGCTGGATGAAATTATTGGTTTTTCAGCAAAAGGAATTGTCCCTAAACAATTTTGAAAAAAGACCGCATTTAGCGGTCTTTTTTAATGAAAGGTTTTGAATCCAGGTTCATAGATGATCCGTACGAAGGAACTCAAACTTTCCCTTTCCCTATTGATAGGTATTCCTGTGACTATACCTACCATCAGGTTTTCCGCCAGTCCTACGCGCATCTGAGGACGAAGGACAGTTTCCAATTTCCCATTGATGATTTCTTTATTGACTTCAATACCGATAAAGTTTCTCGTACCTGCTATCATATAATGGAAATTGCTATGGATTTCATAGCTTATTTCTCTTCTGCTATTGAATTCTTTTTCTATCCTTGGTCCAGTATAAACCAAAGTATGGTAATTCATTCCCCATCTTTTGGCTGCGATAAAAAATGGGTTGTATATATTTCCCTTGAATATATCCCCCCGTCCTATTTTGTTGAGATCGACAAATTCAAATTCATGGATATAACCCAAAGCCAAAGTAGTTTTAGCCTTTTCAGAAACCAGGAATGACCATTGGCTTGCCAGCTTTAGGGATTCGATCCTATTGGACGGGCGATCAATATCTGTAGGGTTACCTCTTACATTAAAGAGGGTTACAGGTACTTCTATTTCTAGGCCTAACCTGTCAATTGGTGCCCATTCATATTCCACGAGGGCTTCGTATTTGTCAACGCCTCTTTTGTCAAACATGCCAAAACCTACGTTCCATTCCTTTTCTCCTTTTCTTGCACCCAGATCTCTGATAAGGTCAATGTAAAGGGGTTCTGCATGCAGCACTTTTGGTTTTTTGTATTTTTCAGGCTCTTCAAATTCAGCCAAAAATATGCTGTCCAAAATAACTCTCTCCAATTTTAGGCTGTCTATTTCATCTTGAGCCTTGATCATGCCGATTGAAATGACCATAAAGGTTAAGATACCCCATAACTTTTTCATTGCTTCTTCTAATTTCGTTGCAAATTTTGCATATTTTTTGGTTACAAGGAAAACCAACCTCGGCGGTCTTTTCTATTTAACCGGTGTTTTTTACTGGAATTAATCGCAGGTGGTTTCAGAAAATAAGACCTATTCCGAACTCTATCCTGTTTGCTTCTTCTAAGGGGCTGTCAACCAAATTTTTACGTATTTGATAGTTACCCTTGAATACTATATTTTTTTTAGGCCTTAGATTTGCACCCAAACTTAAGATTTGTAGGTTTTGTCTATCGAATCCTTCTGTATCAAAACCAGTGCCTACTGATGCATGCGTATCAAGCCTTTCGTATCTTATCCAGATGGGCAATTTCCAATCTTTTTGGCTATTAAATTTCCCCCAGATGTCCCAACGCAATTCTCCGTAATAGCCGAAGGTTTCTTTCCCCATAATCTGGTTGTTGAAGACAAATATCCTGTCAGTTTGTGTCATTGAGCCTTTCATCACCAAGCCAAACAATGAAAAATCAGACCAGTCATAACCAAAGAATCCAGAATAAAGAGAAACCATAGGAGCAAAATTACTACCATCTGGTAATTTCCTTCCGCTATTTGCATTGCCATGATAGGCTGATATCCCCAATTTGACGTCTTCTCTTCCGACGTATTCCAATTTTCCATTTCCTGCCCATGATTCAGGCCAAGCAAAGCTATGGTACCGACCTCTTCTAATCCAAGTTCCTTCCACCATATTGGCAGCATCTAGCCCTTTTGTCATTCCCAGATTATATTCCAATTGATCGTTCAGGAAATTCCCATAAAACATAATTCCGGTCTCCAACCACTGGGTAGGGGAAATGATCCTTTCTACTTCAGGCCTATTTACAGAGTAAAAGGCAATGGGTTCCTCATTGATATTGGTATATCCTATGGGAATAGGGTAATTTCCAATCCGGAGATTGAACGAGGGATGAAACAGGTAATCAAATATCCACTCAAAATTGAATTCGGTTCCCGATTCCCTAAAACCGTCATGAAGGAATTCCCCTTGTAATTCAGACATGAAAATGAACTTGTCTGTAATTTTATACCCGAAATAAACCCCAAATCTATAAAGGTTACTGTAGAACAATTCGAGGTCATCTCCTCTGTTTTTTTCACCCAAATAAGTCACGGAATTGATTTCTGTAAAGCCGCTGATTGAATACCTGCGTTCCGCTGAATAAATCTTGGAAGCTGCATTCGCCAGACCTGGCTGTTTGATGTACTTTAATTCCTCAATCAATCCCTTATTTTCTATGTTATCCTTTTTGGTTGTGTCAGTTGTATTTTGATCTTCTCCTTTTTGCGCGTTACCCTTTATGGAAAACACAAGAAGAAAAATCAAGAAAAAGATATTTTTCTTCATGGTTATTTACAATGATTTAATTCATACCTGTGATGTAAAATTATAGATCAGATGCTTGTCTTGATTACATCTGATAATGAAACGTCATCTTAAATGAATTGGGGGGGAGGGGAAAAAACATCCCCTTTGATTGATTCAAAAATATTGGAATAAAAATCAGTAAATGTTAAAGAGGTACAAAGACTTACTATTTGAAGTTTTAATTCCTCTTTCTCAAAATGAAGTTTAATATCTGTAAATTTCTTTTTTTCATGAGGAACTTCCGTATCAGGAATAGTTTCTTCATCCATGTCCAATACAAATTCCAGCACCAGTTCAGCCAATGAATCTATGGGGTCATGGTGTGCCAATAGGGTAGAGTCCATAACAGAAGCATGGTAAAAATTGGCAGTAAGGTTAATAAAGTTCACCAATAAGAGGTAAACCAAAAATTTACTGATGATGCTTTTTTGTAAACGCATTAACATAATTCAAAAGTAGCTAAATTATGATAAAATGACTACTTTTCGATTGATTCTAATTAAAATCTAATTGTGACCTATATCACGTTGTTTTGGAGATCATCCATTTATTTTGCGTCTTATTAATTATATTATGAAAAGAAGAAGTCTGGGAAATGCCATGTTAAATGGCAAATGTCCAAGGTGTAGAGAGGGTAATATTTTTCCGGTGGCCATGATGAGTTATTTGAAGCTGACAGATGTGCATCAAAAATGTGCACATTGTGAAGCAGTCCTTACCCCAGAACCTGATTTTTTTTATGGTGCCATGTATATCAGTTACGCTTTTTCAGTGGCTCTGGTAATCAACATCCTGATTGTTCTCAATTATGTGTTTGATGACCCGGAGATTTCTGTTTATGTTATTACAGTGGTTGTTGCCAATTTCCTTTTGTTGCCGCTCATGCTCAGGTATTCGAAAGTACTATACCTTTATTGGGTGGGGAAATTGAAGTATGATCCGGAAAAGGCATCCATAAAAAATTAATTAAGACTTAATGGATCAAGACTGGGGATTTACTATCAAAAACCCATTCTGAACCATCTTTGAAATAAAAGATCAGTTTGGAATTCAATTGTTCAGTTTTGGTAAGTGGAGACATCAAACTTAAGGAAATAAAATTTTCTAATCTTGAAAAATCCCTGAATTTGCTTAATCTGGTTCCATCAGGTAATTCAAAAAGATAAGAAATATCTGTAGAGGGTGGGAGTCCAAGGAAGCTATTGTTGTTAAAGATTCGAATATTGGAAATATTCTGAACGTCAAATCTGGGGTTACATCCTGCCAAAAGAAAATCTTCTTTGGAAAAGTTTGAATTAAAATGCTTTAAAGGCCTGAAATCCAGTTCGATATTGTATCTGAATTCATTCAAAGATACGGTATCGTTTTCTGTGGAAAAACGCATTTGTTGATAGGGGCTAAAAAAAAGCCTGTTCACTTGATGTAATTCTGCAATTATGGGATTTGGACATACCCGTTCTTCAAATACAGGATGGATATCACAGGATTGATGGATACACAACCCCAGTTGCAATAAGAGCAGCCTTTTAATTTTTTTGACAATATAAAATCCAGTTACCCGCATCTCCTTTCCCAAAATATTTGATTTTAAGCCAAATAACATCAACGCATTGACAATACTAAAAATAAAAAAAATCAGGTAAATTTTAATTACCTGATTTAAAAAAAGCGCTACACGAATAATTCTCTTTCAGCACCGCATGCCTCAAGCATTAAATTATGCAGTTCATAATTCTTTACAAAACCACTCATTTTTTCACTTCCAGGCCCATACATGGCCAATTCCACATAATCTGCAGAATGGTTGGTTCCAGCCCACTGGATGGAAGTATAACGGGATTGGATTCCTGCCAATTGGTGAAAGGGCAGATTCGTAGGGTTATACAATCCATCTGCGCCTACTGTATAGGATGATAGAATGGCCTCCGCTTCTTCGGCTTTTAAAGGCATCTGTTGGTATTCCATAAACAGTTCTCTGACCATTTCTACATTAAAATCAGGGTTGATTTGTCTGAGCATCCATTCGTTAGAAGCTTTTGTATCGTACAATCTTTCGAAATTTTTATTGGCCTGTCCATTGTAGAAAAGACCAGGATTGGAGTTTCCATGATCGGTGGTAAGGATCACGAGGGTGTCTTCATCTGCCATTGCAAAATCCATTGCTACTTTCACTGCTGCATCAAAATCCAACTGGTCATATAAAAGAGCAGGTGCATCATTTCCATGGGCTGCCCAGTCCACCTTGCCTCCCTCAACCTGCAATACAAATCCCTGGGGCCTAGAGCGCATGATATCAATGGCTTTTTGGGTCATCTCTGCCAAGCTGGGAATATTTTGGCTTAGAATAGGGTCTGTCATCCTATCTATGGCATATGGTAATCCATCATCGGCAAAAACCCCCATAATGGGTTTTTCTCCTGAGCTGCGCATCATTTCTTCCTTATTTCTGACCAGATCAAAACCGGTCTGTCTGTAAGCTTCAAAAAGGTCTCTTTGGTCCTGTCGTCTTTCAGCACTGAAATAATAGGCTCCTCCCCCCATCATGACGTCAAATCTCAATTTGAGGTAATCCTCTGCTATTTCGGGCATTGCATTCCGGCTGCCATTATTGACACAAAAGGAGGCAGGTGTTGCATGGGTAATCTGCACAGTGGTAACACAACCCACAGCCTTATTCATGGATTTAAATTTTTGAAGAATAGGCACTGGTTTTTCTCCATCAGGACCTACGTTAAGCGCCCCATTTCTGACCCGCATACCACCACCCCAAGCGGAACCTGCTGCTGCAGAGTCTGTGATAAAAGAGCTGGCAGAAGCAGTGTCCATTAGACCTCTTCGGACTTGATTTTGCTGATACAGGTCGATCCAGGTCGATGCCTTTCCATACTTATGCCTTGCCAATATATCTGCCATGTTCAAGGTTCCTGTACTCATGCCATCACTCACCAAAAAGATGATGTTTT
Source organism: Cecembia sp. (assembly GCF_007126775.1). Taxonomy (GTDB): domain Bacteria; phylum Bacteroidota; class Bacteroidia; order Cytophagales; family Cyclobacteriaceae; genus Cecembia. The sequence continues at coordinate 23,090 of NZ_SLAP01000170.1, forward strand.
TTGCCATTCCGGCCTTTTTGGAAGGAGCTGCCAAGGCAGGTACTGTGCCGAAAGCACCCAGTCCTAATGTGGTCAGTAAGCCGTTTTTGAAGAAATCCCGTCTTTTCATAATATCTTTTAGGTTTTAAGATTTAAAATTAGAGCCAATCTACTGTCATATTGAAAATTAAAGATTAGCAAATTGTTAAACTTGTATTATTAAACCAATGGTTTTATTTCAGGTTAAACAGATATGAAAATGACACTTCAATTGGCGGCACTATATAATTTGTGTTGGGGTGCTTGGGTAGTACTCTTTCCTCAACAGTTTTTTCTCCTTACAGGAATGGAGCCTATTAACCATCCCATGGTCTGGCAGGGAATGGGAATGGTGATAGGAGTTTATGGTTTGGGCTATTGGTGGGCCAGTTTTGACCCTATACGTCACTGGCCTATTGTGGCAGTCGGATTTTTGGGTAAAATTTTTGGTCCCATTGGATTTGTATATAACTACTTGTTGGGTGATGTCCCGATCACATTTGCCTATACATTAATTACCAATGACCTGATTTGGTGGGTCCCATTTTTTCTTATATTGAGAAAAGTTCATGTTGAACATCAATGGGCATTAAAATGATACAAAAATTATTAACCTATGCACTGGGCTTGTTTTTTATAATAGCTGGAATCAACCATTTTATCCAACCGGGCTTCTATTACCCTTTAATACCAGACTACCTACCATGGCCTAAATTCATCAATTTAGCTTCCGGAGTTTTGGAAATTTTTCTGGGACTGGGAATCCTTTTGCCTTCTAGCAGAAAAGTATCTGCAGCAGGAATTTTAGTTTTGATGGTCCTTTTTATACCCTCTCACGTATATTTCATTCAGATCGGAAGTTGTGTAGAAGATGGACTTTGTGTGCCGGAATGGCTGGCTTGGGTTCGCCTGGTGCTGGTTCACCCATTATTGATATTATGGGCATTGTATGTTTCTAAAAGATAAAAAAATGGCAAAGAATGTATTTGGAGAAGAATTACTCAATTGCAGTACAGACCCTATGACAGGTTATTATAGAAATGGCTGTTGTGAGACAGGTGAAGATGACTTGGGCACCCATACAGTGTGTGCTGTGATGACGAGGGAATTTTTAGAATTTAGTCTGAGCCGAGGGAATGACCTCATTACCCCTAGGCCCGAATATGTGTTTCCAGGATTAAAACCTGGAGACAAGTGGTGTCTATGTGCCAGCAGGTGGGTTGAGGCATATAAGGTTGGGCTGGCCCCCAATATAGTGCTGGAAGCTACACATGAAAAGACATTGCAATTTATTCCCTTGGAAGAATTGGTGAAGTTTGCAGAAAAATAATTATGATCATATTTTTAAGAAGAATACACCTTTGATCAGTTCCTGATTTGGCCATTTCCTCTGATTACCCATTTATAAGATGTCAGTTCTTTTAGAGCCATGGGTCCTCTGGCATGGAGTTTTTGGGTACTGATGCCGATTTCTGCCCCCAGTCCAAATTGGTTGCCATCGGTAAAGGCTGTTGATGCATTGGCATACACTGCTGCAGCATCCACCTCATTCAAAAAACGTGCGATATTTTCCGGGCTTTCAGAAATAATTGCTTCGCTGTGTTTGGAACTGTATTGGGCAATATGGTCTAGTGCCTGATCCAAATTATCAACGGTTTTGATGGCTATTTTCAGTGATAAGAATTCGGTGCCAAAATGGGTTGCCTCGGCTGGCATTATCAAAGGGTGGGAGGGAAGAGCATGGAAAGCCTTTTCGTCAGCATATATCAGCACGTCTTTCTCCAGGAGTGGGGCAATGATTTTGGAAAGGTCCCTCAGTCGATTTTCATTGATAATCAGACAGTCCAAACTGTTGCAAACGCTAGGTCTTCGGGTTTTGGCATTGAAGATGATGGCTTTGCCTTTTTCAAGATTCGCAGTCTCATCAAAATAGGTATGCACAATACCAGCACCGGTTTCAATGACAGGTACTTTTGAGTTTTCCCGTACATAATCGATCAATCCCTGACTCCCACGTGGGATGATGATGTCGACGACACTTACTGCATTTAAGAGTGCTTCTGTGGCTTTTCTGTCAGGAGGGAGCAATAAAAAGGCTGCAGTTGGGATGTCGTTTTTTTTCAGGGCCAGATGAATGACTTTCATAATGGCTTTATTGGAATGAGCTGCATCAGATCCTCCTTTAAGCACCAAGGCATTTCCAGACTTCAATGAAAGGCAAAAAACATCGAAGGTAACATTGGGGCGGGCTTCATAGATTACCCCTAAAACTCCAAGTGGGACTGAGGTTTTGAGGAGTTCCAGTCCATTTTCAAGTATCTTTTTTTCCAATGCATGACCCAGTGGGTTGGGAAGGTTTTTGACTTGTTTGACCTCTTCCAAAATTGACATGACTCTATCCTCAGTCAGTAATAACCGGTCATATTTTGGATCTCCAGGATCCATTTTGGCCAGGTCCATTTGATTGGCATGCAATATTTCAGGAATCGCTTTTTGGCTGAGAATTACCAAATCATCCAAGGTATCCTGAATTTGATGTTCGCGCACTTGGCTCAGTTTCCTGGAAGCTTGTTTTAAATCCCAAAAAACAATGTTAAGATCATTCATGTATAAAAAGATAAAGGTAGTCGTAATGGATAATGGGTTTTTGGTTTTTTTGGCCGATTTTTTCTCCCAATGACTTCATTCCATATTCTGCCCTCCCCAGACCGATGCGCTTACCGCTTTCATTGACGATTCTCAAGATATCACCTTTTTCAAAATCACCTGAAAATGAAACTACTCCTACCGGCAATAGGCTGCTGATCTTATTGGAAAATAATGCTTTTTCCGCTCCATCATTGATTTTGATCTCCCCTTTGTAGTACTGTTCTCCATGGGCCAGCCATTTTTTTGGACTATGTTTGACAGGTGAAGGTTCAAAGCGGGTACATTGGGCCCTTCTATCAAGGATTTCATCTAGAATCCCCTCTTTTTTACCATTAGCAATGAAAACTTCGATCCCAAGGTTGGCGGATTTTTTGGCCATGTTCAGTTTGGTTAACATTCCTCCTCTTCCGAAAGAAGACTTGCTCGCCTGTATGAAGTTGGATAAATCCTGGCTTTGTTGATCTACCTTTTCAATGAGCATTGAATTGGTATCTTCTGGGGGGCCGGTGTAGATTCCATTTACATTGGTCAATAAGATTAATGCATCCGCATTGACCATGGCAGCAGTGAGGCTGGCCAGTTCATCGTTATCGGTAAACATCAATTCAGTAATGGCCACCGTATCATTTTCATTGACCACTGGAATGATGCCCAGTGAAAGCAGTCCCTCCAAGCAGTTTTTCATATGGAGGTAATGCTTTCTATCTCTGAAATCCTCTTTGGTGACCAATACCTGAGCGATAGAATGTCCTAAATCAGCAAATAATTTTTGATACGTATTGATCAGGGCTATTTGCCCATTAGCAGCCCAGATTTGCTTTTTTAGTACGGGATTAATCTTATCTTGGAGATGAATGTTTTTTCTTCCAAAAGCAACTGCTCCCGAAGTGACCAAAATAACTTTCTTTCCTTTGTTTTTTAATGAATTGACTTGTGAACAAAGCGACTTGATCCGGGAAAAATCAGGCATACCCGAGTTTTCGGTAATGACATTGGAACCGATTTTTATCACCAAGGTTTGCAAAATTATTTCAAATTAATTGAATTATATTTACAAAAATAGGGGATTAATTAATAAAGTACTAGATAATAATTGTTGCAGGAATTTTTCTGAGATCAAGTAAACTGGTGTGATCTTTAATGATTGATTAAAACCACCTTTTCCGCTTAAAATAAAGCACCATCAATAGGGAAATGGAGAGAAATACCAACCAAGTCCCCCAATATCCATAGCGCCAGTTTAGCTCTGGCATATTTTCAAAATTCATTCCATATACGCCTGCCAAAAAGGTAAGTGGGATAAATATGGTGGCAATAATTGTTAAGGTCTTCATCACCTCATTTTGCTTCAGGGAAATATTGCTCATGAAGATCTCCACCAATGTGGTGATGGATTCCCTTTGCATTTCCAGATTTTCCATGATTTCAACGGTTTGTTCATACACATCGTTGATATATGGTGCTGTTCTTTTTTTGATCAAAGGATTTTCTGATTTCCGCCAGACGGAGAGCAGTTCCCTTGTAGGCCATATCACCTTCTTGATTTCCTGTATGTATTTTCGCTGATGGTATATTTCTGCCAGTTTGACATTTTTATCCTGACTGACGATACTGTCTTCCAGGATTTCTATTCTATCAGTAATCTTTTCCAAAAGCAGGTAATACTCATCCACAATGGCATCGACCAAAGCATAAGCAAAATAATCCGTACTGTTTTTCCGCATTCGGCCTTTGGGATTTTCCAATCTTGCTCTGATACCATCAAAAATATCAAAAGGTGTTTCCTGAAAGGTAATCACATAGTTTTTTCCAAAAATGATACTGACCTGTTCCGATTCTATATCGAGGCCTTGATTTTTGGAGTACAGCATTTTGATCACAATCAAGATGAAATGCCCATAATCCTCAATTTTTGTTCTTTGTCCGTTACTTTTGATATCTTCTAAAGCCATTTTGTGGATGTCAAAAACGGCTGCTAATCCCTCCATTAAGTCCTGATTGTTTAAGCTATCCACATTTAACCAAAACTTATGATCGCCGTTCAAAAAAGGCCCAAGGTCCTCCATGGATTGAATCAGGTGTTTTTTGAAAACCTGCTCTCCAAACTCATACAATTCCAATTTGACCTCCATTGGTTTATCTCTTTGGGGAAATATCTTTATAAAATGCTTTTCATCTTTTCCGGCGTCAATGGTTTTTCCAAGAAAGCCTGTACTTCATTATAAGAAAGGGCCTTATTCCTATCCTTGTAGTCGATAGAGCTGGAAAGCATGACGATTTTATCCTGTCTTTCCTTAAAGTTTTCCTGATATAGATTCAAAAAATCCCAACCATTGGTTACAGGCATGTTGATATCCAATAAAATCAAAACCGGTTTCGATACATCTATTTCTTGAATTCTTTGAAGGGCCTGTTCAGCCTGCAGATAATCTTCTACGCTATCTGCTATATTCAGTTTAGAGATTAACCTCCTATTGATCAGGTTATTGATGGGATCATCATCTACAAGAATAATCGCAAAGTAAGGATACATTAGCGGGGTTATAGGCTTTCTTAAAATTCCTAACGCAGAATTTTTTTCAAAGATATGCATAGTCTTCAAAATTTTAAATTCTTTTTCATGAATACATTTAACCCGCATTACGCATTAGGTTGCGTAGTAGCCTGTCCCAATGAATATCGGGAAGAGATCAAAACGCAAAATAATCAAGCATTTAGCGAATGAAGCGTATTCATCTCTATGGTGAATGAGCTAAATACAGTATAACAATTGATTATAAAGTGTTATGAGCTCGTAATAGAAGTCCTAATGCTTAAAATATAAGGACAATGCATACCAATTGGGTATCAACAAAAAAGGAGTCCAAATCGGACTCCTTTTTATTTTTGAAATTGTTGAGGCTTGGCTTACATCATGCCGCCCATTCCTCCTCCGCCACCCATTGGAGGCATGGCAGGACCATCTTCTTTCACATCAGCTACCACACACTCTGTAGTCAGCAATAGGGCTGCTATAGAGGCTGCATTTTCCAATGCCAATCTTGTTACTTTGGTCGGATCAATTACACCTGCCTTGAATAGATCTTCATATACATCCGTTCTTGCATTGTAACCATAATTGCCTTTGTTTTCTTTGATCTTATTGATCACTACAGATCCTTCACCACCTGCATTTTCTACGATAGTTCTCAATGGAGACTCAATAGCAATTCTTATGATGTTGATGCCGGTATCCTGATCTTCGTTTTCACCTTTGAGGTTCTCTAAGGCAGAAGCTGTTCTCACCAGGGCAACACCACCACCTACTACTACACCTTCCTGTACAGCAGCTCTGGTAGCATGCAAGGCATCATCTACCCTGTCTTTTTTCTCTTTCATTTCCACTTCAGTAGCAGCTCCGATGTATAGGATAGCTACTCCACCAGACAACTTGGCCAATCTCTCCTGAAGTTTTTCTTTGTCATAATCAGAGGTTGTTTTTTCTATTTGAGATTTGATCTCAGATATTCTTGCCTTGATTTGGTCGGATTCTCCAGCACCATTTACAATGGTTGTATTGTCTTTGTCGATATTTACCTTCTCAGCTGTACCAAGATAATCCATGGTTACATTTTCCAGTTTATAACCTCTTTCCTCAGAAATCACAGTTCCACCGGTAAGAATGGCAATGTCTTCCAACATGGCTTTTCTTCTGTCACCAAATCCTGGGGCCTTAACAGCGGCTACTTTCAAAGCACCTCTGATTTTATTGACCACCAAAGTAGCCAAAGCTTCTCCGTCTACATCTTCGGCTATGATCAATAATGGCTTTCCTGACTGAGCAACAGGCTCAAGAATCGGAAGCAATTCTTTCATAGCAGAGATTTTCTTATCATAAATCAAAATGTAAGGCCTTTCCAATTCGGCTTCCATTTTTTCAGTATTGGTCACAAAGTAAGGAGAGAGGTAACCTCTATCAAACTGCATACCTTCCACGGTTCTTACTTCTGTCTCTGTACCTTTGGCTTCTTCCACAGTGATGACACCGTCTTTGCCTACTTTGTCCATGGCATCAGCGATCATTTTACCGATCTCATCGTCATTGTTAGCAGAAACAGTAGCCACTTGTTGGATTTCTTTACTAGTAGAGATGGCTTTTGAATTGGCTTTCAATTCAGCTACCACAGCAGCTACAGCCTTGTCGATACCTCTTTTTAGGTCCATTGGATTGGCACCTGCCGCAACGTTTTTGATTCCGGCGTTGAAGATTGCTTGAGTCAACACGGTGGCAGTGGTAGTTCCGTCTCCTGCATTGTCAGCAGTTTTGGAAGCCACTTCTTTCACCAATTGTGCGCCCATGTTTTCAATGGGTTCTTCCAATTCGATTTCTTTTGCTACCGAAACACCATCTTTGGTGATGGTAGGAGCACCAAATTTTTTGTCAATGATGACATTTCTTCCTTTAGGACCTAAGGTAACTTTTACTGCATCAGCAAGAGCATCTACGCCTTTTTTCAATCGGTCTCTTGCGTTGGTATTGAAAAATAGTTCTTTAGCCATTTTTTTGTTTTTTTAGTTTTTGATTGTTTTTTAGATGATTACAGAATCGCGAAAATATCAGCTTCCCTCATGATCAGGTAATCATGACCTTCTACAGAGAGTTCTGTGCCGGCATATTTGCCATAAAGCACTGTGTCACCTACTTTTACAGTCAAGGGTTCATCTTTTTTGCCATTCCCTACTGCTACTACGGTTCCTTTTTGTGGTTTTTCTTTTGCAGTATCCGGAATGTAAAGGCCGGAGGCAGTTTTCTCTTCAGCTGCAGCAGGTTCTACCAGAACCCTGTCTGCAAGAGGTTGGATGTTAACTTTTGACATAATAATTAGACTTTTTAAGGTTAGTTCTAAAACGTTACTAAGCGAATAATCATTTCTTGTGCCAAATTCAGTTTAATGACCAAATCTGACAGAAAGGCGTAAAAGCAGATCGTTTTACTGTCAGTAAGTTTTTATTTATCTCATTTTGACTGTCAAATTTTCCCAAAACTTTTTTCTTATGTCAGTTTTTTTTAAATTTTAACAAATTAGGTACTTATGAAAAATTTATCTGAAAATTGGATCACGGAAGGTTGGGTAGAAATAAAAAAAAAAAAATACATCCTTCTGGCTTACCTTCAACATGTGGAATCACAGTTTAAAGAAGTTAAGCTCTATCCACCCTTAGGAGAATTGGTCCAGCATTACTCCAAATTGAAAAGCTTTTCGGAAAACAGGGAACAGTTGAAGGCATCCTTTCCCAAATTACTGGAAGGTCCCGATTTCAAGGAAATGAAATTAAAATACAAGGCATTGGATCCCGATGACGATATGATGAAGCAGCTGGAAGAAATAGTTGCTTATGCTTTGCCCAAACTGAAAAAAGCCATAGAAGAAGGCAAAAGTATTTATGACTTTCTTGAGGAGGAAATGGTTATAGAACCTGTTGGAATTTCCCCAATTTATCAAAAAGAGGGTTATGCCTTTCTTTCATTCAAAGACTCAAAGGATGTTTATATTTACCGGTATAGGATAAATTTGTTTCAGAATAGCCTCGATACCTTCAAAGGTATCATGATGCAGCTGATAGAGAAAGTCAAAATCAGCCTGAGTCAGACTTTCGAACAAGTCAAACTTGATCTTATCCGAGCTTACAAGGAACTGCCAAATCCTGCTGCTTACAGGATACACTGTGCACATCAAATACCTTTACAAGAAAGCTTTCTTCCGATAAGCAAACGTTTGTTGCTGAAAACAATAAAATAAAAAAAGGGGCTTTAAAGCCCCTTTTTGAAACTGACAGTAACGTTTAATTTTCAGTATCTTCTTCTCCTTCTTCCTCAGTATTTTCTTGAATAGAAGGTAATAAACCTTCCCCTTCACCAAAGGAAGGAGTAAGGATTTGCTTTCTTGCATTCTCTATGTTAGGCGAAGAAAAATCATCACCGCTTTCTGTGCTGTAGAAAGCCGAAGATGTCAAAGACAATACCAAAATAACAATAGAAAGTACCCAAGTGGCCTTTTCCAAAATATTGCCTGTTTTGGTTACGCCCATAATCTGCGAGGCACTGCCTCCAAAGGCCGCTCCAACGCCTCCTTTTGAGTCTTGGGCAAGAATGACCAAAACCAACAAAACTGCAAGGATAATAATTACACTGATAAGTAGGGTAAACATATGATTGTTTTATTTTTTTTCAAGTTCTTCAATTAATTTCGCAAAATAAGTGTTTTTCTCTGGAAACTTCACCATCAACTTCTTATAAATTTCTTTGGCCTTTGTTTTTTTTCCCTGTTTGACCAAAATCCCGGCATAAGCCTCTGTAATCAGATTGGGATTGAGCTTGGTGCTGTTTTCTGAGAGGTCTTCCTGATTTTGCTGCCCTTCAATTTCTTTGATGGTGGCCAATTTGATTTCTTTTTTGCTGAATGCTTTGATGATATCGATCTGCTCCTGTTTTTTCTTATCGTGTATTTCCTTTTTTTCTTTTTTACGGATGGATTCTATGAGGTCATCTTTATGTCCTCTTCTCTTTGGTTTGCGCTCCGTTTCTGCCTCAGCCAGGGCCTCCTTCTCAGTTGGTATGCTTTCCGGTTGCACAGGTTCAGTTTCTTTGGTCTTGGAAACAGGTTCAGCAGAAACTGGATTTATATTTTCTAAACTGGCCCCCCCATTTCCCTTTTCCAGCCTTTCCAGGGCTTTGAGTTTACTCTGGGCCAATTCTTCCCCCAGTTTTTTCAAGGTAGCCGTAATATCTTTATTGCTGGTTGGTTTTTTGTGTTCCGGAATTAGATGCCCTTCCAGGTCATCGATGAAATTTTTGATCCCTTCAGGACTTTTCTTTTCATCTGGTTTTTGGATGTTTACATCCTGGTCCATTGCTTCATCCTCCAAGGTTGCTCTATTTTCCTGGAAGGGGACATGTGTTTCTATCATTTTTTTCAACCATGCCCTGTCTGGGGAGGTAATCGCAGCCCAGGGGAGCAGTTCATTTCCTGGTGTTGTTGACTTCTCGAATTCGTACTTGGCAAGTAAAACCTTAGGAATCTGAAAGTAAGGAAAAGCCTCATGGAGTTTGAGCAGTTCCAGAAAATCATCTTTACTGAGATGATTCGCTCGTTGAATAATTCCAAGTAACTGTAAAGAATTCACTGATGATTTTTTTTAGAAAGTACAATTTACTAAATTTTACCAATTGGCCACCGTGGCAGCAAAAATATCCTGAATGATACTTTCGAAAATTTCCTCGATGAGAACGCTTTCCACTTGAAGGATAGAGGTGGATCTTGGGTCATAATCTTTGAAGAAAGTGAAGGTTCTTTTCAGGCTTTCGTCTTCATTGACCGTATTGACATAGTCTACTTCTACAGAGATGTTGAGACGCATCTGCCCGGCCCGGTCCGGTAAGTTGGGATCTGTAGTAGTTACAGTGGCCTGTGGAGTGATGGTATATCGGGTAATGGATCCAGAGAACTGAAGGTCACCATTATTTCTGATCAGCTCCAATTGGGTATTCCTCTGGTAAAAATCTTTCAAAGATTCCGTAAACAACTGCTCCATATTGGCAGGACCGCCGCCGGAATCATTGAAGAAATTGTCCACGGAAAAAGATTTGATTATATCATAGTTGATGTTAGTGCCCGTGAAGCTGTAACTTACAGAGCAAGCCTGCACCATCCATGTACTGAGGAGGATAAAGCCTATTAAAAGATACCGCTTAATCAATATCATACTGCTTAATTTTTCTGTATAAGGTCCTTTCAGAAATGCCCAGGTCACCGGCAGCATATTTTCTTTTGTTGTTATGTTTCCGCAATGCCCTGATTATCATTTCTTTTTCCTTTTTTTCCAAAGATAAGGAATTGTCGTCCTCTTCATGGACTATATCCTCTATGTTGTCATCATCGTAAGATTCAATTTCTTCTTTTTTGGCCTTTGCATCCAGCACCAAAGGCATGTTGACAGAGGGAGCTGTTGGCTTTTGGGTATCTTCAAACGATACAGGAGATTCCAAGTCCTCAAAAAGATTTTGGTGCTTGTTGATAATATTGGCATTCAGTCCACCCGATTGATATGTTTCCAACACTAATTTTTTGAGCTCATTCATGTCCTTCTTCATGTCAAAGAGCACTTTATAAAGCAATTCTCTTTCAGAAAAATCTTTATTTTCACCAGATCCTCCTCCTGCAAATACCGCAGGCAATCGGCTTTGTCCTGTAGGAAGGTATTTGGAGAGGGTAGGAGCGTCTACTTCTCTTTCCTGCTCTAACAACGAAATCTGCTCGGCAATATTTTTAAGCTGCCGAATATTACCTGGAAAAGGAAATCCCATCAATAACTTTTTAGCATCCTCACTGAGTGAAATGGGCTTTACACTGTATTTCTCAGAAAAGTCAGAAGTGAATTTCCTGAATAAAAGCACTACATCTTCCCCTCTTTCCCTTAGGGGTGGGACATAAATTGGAACAGTATTGAGCCTATAATACAAGTCTTCCCGGAACTTCCCTCTTTCTACCGCTTTGATCAGGTTGACATTGGTGGCAGCGATGACCCTGACATCTGTTTTTTGGACTTTGGAGGAACCTACTTTTATAAATTCCCCATTTTCCAAAACCCTTAGCAACCTGGCTTGGGTACCCAATGGCATTTCTCCTATTTCATCCAAAAAAATAGATCCTCCATCCGTGACTTCAAAATAGCCTTTTCTTGCCTCATGGGCTCCTGTGAAAGAACCTTTTTCATGACCAAAAAGCTCAGAATCAATGGTTCCCTCAGGAATGGCGCCACAATTGATGGCAATGAATTTACCATGTTTTCGGGTACTTAAAGCATGGATAATCTTGGAAAATGATTCCTTGCCACTGCCGCTTTCTCCGGTAATCAGGACTGTCATCTCTGTAGGGGAGGCCTGCATGGCCACTGAAATGGCATGATTGAGCAAGGGACTGTTGCCAATAATCCCGAATCTTTGTTTAATACTTTGAATTTCAGAAGGTGAAAACATAAGGCTAAATAGGTTTAGGATATAATTTCACCAAAAAGCGTTGCAGCGGAGCAATCTGTTATTTTTACCTTGACATAATCGCCTTTTTTAAGCTGGTTTTCCCTTGTAATAATCACCACTTTATTGGCAGAGTTTCTTCCCTTCAGTTGTGCTTCTGATCTTTTGGAAGTTCCTTCAATCAGGATTTCCTGCACTTTACCGATATCGAGTTTGTTTCGTTCCAAAGAAAGTGCATTTTGCTTTTCTATAATTTCCGCTAATCTTCGCTTCTTCACTTCCAGAGGAATGTCGTCTGCATATTTCTTGGCAGCGAGGGTTCCGGGTCTTTCTGAGTAGTAGAACATGTAGGAGAAATCATATTTGACGATATCCATTAATGTCAGTGTATCCTGATGTTCTTCTTCGGTCTCCGTGCAAAAACCCGCAATCATATCTGAAGAAATGCCACATTCCTCCCCCAAAATCTCCCGGATGGCCCTTACTCTATTCAGATACCATTCCCTATCATAGGTCCTGTTCATCAGATCCAAAACCCTGGAATTGCCACTTTGTACAGGCAAGTGGATGTATTTACAGATATTGTCATACTTTTTCATGGTATACAATACCTCATCTGTAATGTCTTTTGGATGAGAAGTACTGAATCTGATTCTGAGTTTGGGATCAACCAATGCTACCATTTCCAGTAAATTGGCAAAATTCACCACCTTGGTCACCTCTTCCTCTTTTTTATTGAGTCGGGCTTTGTTGTTTTCCTCCGGTGACCATTTGTAAGAATCCACATTCTGCCCCAAGAGGGTTACTTCCCGGTATCCTTTTTCAAATAATTCCCTGGCTTCCCTGACTATTGAGTGGGGGTCCCTACTTCTTTCCCTTCCACGGGTAAATGGCACCACACAAAATGAGCACATGTTGTCACAGCCACGCATAATGGAAATGAAGGCTGTTACGCCGTTGGAGTTGAGCCTTACAGGTGAAATATCTGCATAAGTCTCTTCTCTTGAAAGAAATGTATTGACACCTTTATTTCCTTCTTCTGCAGAAGCCACCAAATTGGGGAGGTCTCTGTAAGCATCAGGGCCTACCACAACATCTACGATTTTTTCTTCCTCCAAAAGCTTATCCTTCAGCCTTTCTGCCATACATCCAAGTACACCAATGGTCATCTCCGGCTTATTCTTCTTAATGGTATTGAATTGATTCAGTCTCTTTCTGACAGTTTGCTCAGCCTTTTCACGGATGGAGCAGGTATTCAAAAATATGACATCTGCTTGTTCAAAATCGGAAGTGGTGTCGAAGCCATTTTCTTTCATGATGGAAGCCACTATTTCCGAATCGGAAAAATTCATCTGGCAACCATAAGACTCTATGTATAATTTTTTGGATTTCCCCGTATTTTCCTCCTCGGTGGTCTTAAAGTCACATGCTTGCGCCTCGTCCGGGGAAATAATGTCTATATCTTTGATGATGTTTTCCATATGATCAGCAATTCAGGATGCAAAATTAAGAAAATACCGACAAAATGACAGATTTTTATGACAGATTTTAGATTCGGTTTCTTAATTAATTGAGATTGAAATACGTATTTGGTATTTACCTGTTTCCAGCTCAATGCTGGAAGGTATTTTTTAAGCATTCAAAAAAGACTGACCAAATGCGGTCAGTCTGTGAGTTTTTAGTTTGATAAGTAAGATTGAGGCAAAAATCATTGATTTTTCCGTTTCAAAATTGTCTTGATGGAAGGGTCCATGTCCACCATTTTTCCATAATGCGCTTTATTTTCAAAGGAACTTCCAATGATTTCAATATCGAAGGTTTTTAATCTTGCACCGGCCTGTTGGACGCCTTTTATGCGATCTAATGCTAACTTTAATAAGAGCTCATCCGTGTCTCCAAAAGGCAAAAGACGGTTTTGATTTCTTAATTCTACACCTTGGATATTCGGAAGGAAACCTTCGGAAAATTCAGATTGCCCGTTTTTATCGGCATCCTTGAATATAATAGGCAATAATCCGTATTTATTATCGGGATCGTCTTCGTCCTCAATTGGTACCGAACCTACATTTTTTCCTGTAGTGATATCTCCTATGATGACCACATCCATATACGGTTTCAGCCCATTGATAATCAATTCACTGGCAGATGCAGTTCTTCTTGAAGTGAGAATATAAATACGGTTTCCTTGTAGCTGTGATCCTAAATTCTCAGATTTAGACCTGAATTTAGTTTCTACGTTTTGAAAGTTTTCAAACTGCATCAAGAAGCTATTGAAAAGTCTTTTCGAAAATACGTCATTGGAAGTAACATTTGGTGCGATCAAACTTGCCAAATTTATAGCACTGCTCACAAATCCACCTCCGTTGTACCTGAAGTCAAGTATCAAATGGTCTATACCTTCTGTTTGAAATTCTGCAAAAATCTGATCCATTCTATTGTCATACCTATTGTCAGTTCCAGGGGCGAAGAAATGGTAGACCACATATCCGATTTTCTCATTATTGACCTGATAAATGGTATCCAAAAAGTTAGGATCTTCCGCTATTTCAGTGACAGTTAAAGAAACTGCAGGCTGGGCCTGGAAGGCAGCCGCTTCATTATTATACCGAAAGAAAGTAATGCTATGGTTCTCCGATCTATTGCCCAATAAACGTATGTATGAATCAAATGTCAACCTTTCTCCATTAATCCTTTCTATCCTATCACCTCTTTTAACTCCTGCCTGTTCAGCAGGGCTGCCCTTTTTAACATAGGTGACAAAAGCAACGATATTGTTATTTGTTTCGCTTTCCCGGGCCAACAGAATTTCATAACCAGCTTCTAGACTCACTCCCTGAAGCTGATTTATCAATTCCTGATAATCCGGATAAATGACCGAAAACCGATCCGTAGGTCTATTCAACAAAGATTCAAAATATAACTCGGGCTCTGAAGTTAGCGCCACAGGTTGTCTCATGCTTTCAAGCCACAGATAAACCTCATCCATTACATCTTTTATCCAAGTATTCACCTTCTCATTTGGATCCAGTGTTCTTCTTGGATTATTTTCATTTTTATCCTCGCATGCACCCAGTATAATGGATGTGCCCACTATTAAAAGGAGGAGTTTGAGTTTTTTGAAGAATTTACTCATGATTAAAGGCATTTACTTGTTATTAAACCAATAATTTTTGGTTAAGGTTTAATATTAGCAAATTTCCAGATCATAAGAAATAAAAAAACACCTCTTAATAATAGGAGGTGTCTATGCTAATGTCTGCTGTTTTGCTGTCCAGAAGTTTTCCTTTTTCACATTTCAATACCCGGTAAGGATATTTGCGAAGAAGGTCATGGTTGTGCGTGGCCATTAATACGGCAGTGCCTTCCTTATTGATTTCCTGAAAAAGTTTGAAAATGCCATCTGCTACATCCGGATCGAGGTTTCCGGTAGGTTCATCAGCCAATAAGATCGCTGGATTATTGATCAATGCCCTGGCAATTACCACTCTTTGTTGTTCACCGCCTGAAAGTTGGTGAGGCATTTTGGTCGATGCGTCTGCCAGTCCTACTTTCATCAGGACCTCAATCATCCGGGTTTTCATTTTGGTTTTATCTTTCCAGCCGGTTGCCCGCATGACAAAAAACAGGTTTTCAGCTACTGAACGGTCATGGAACAGCTGGAAGTCCTGAAATACGATGCCTAACTTTCTCCTAAGGAAAGGCACATCTTTATTTTTTATTTTTTCAAGTTCAAAGCCAACAATTTTTGCAGTTCCCATTTTCAATGGGAGGTCAGCATACAGTGTTTTGAGCAGGGAACTTTTACCACTTCCCGTTCTACCGATCAAAAAAACAAATTCGTCTTTTTCTATGGTAAAATTGACATCCTGCAAAATGGCGTCCAATCCCTGAAAAACACAGGCTTTGTCAACATGGATAATGGGCTCACTTGTAAAAACCATGGTTACAATTCCAGTTTTTGAAGTTTTCCGAAAGGCAACTCGTTGATCAGCGTTTCCAGTTCTTTTTCTTTTCCTTCTAAGCCGAACTTTTCCATGTTTTTCATTGGACGGTCAGCACGGAAATAAGATACCAATACAAAATTCTCATCCCGGATCTGTATATAATCCGGAATTTTGGCTTTTCCTTTGACTTTGATGATGTACATGGTCTCCGTTTATTATTAAAGGTAGATGTTAAATCCTAATACCCCAAATTGAGAAAAAAGTTTTTTAAAAGAGGAAAGGGCCGGTATAGAGGCCCTTTTTCTTTATGGTCTTATTTCTTAGCTGCTTTGGCATGATCGGCCAAAAACTGCGCCAATCCTGCATCTGTCAGTGGGTGGTTCAATAATCCTGTAATTACTTTAAGCGGACAAGTGGCCACATCTGCACCGATTTCAGCACACCTGATCAGGTGCATGGTGTGTCGGATAGAGGCAGCAAGCACCTGGGTAGCATAACCATAATTTTCATATATGTGCACGATTTGCTCAATCAGATCCACTCCATCGTAAGAAATGTCATCCAAACGCCCCACAAAGGGGGAGACGTAGGTCGCCCCTGCTTTAGCAGCCAAAATGGCCTGACCTGGACCAAAAATAAGGGTACAGTTGGTTCTTATTCCTTCACTGCTAAAGTACTTGATGGCTTTAACTCCCTCTTTGATCATGGGCACTTTAACCACAATCTTATCGTCTAATTTAGCCAGTTCTTTTCCTTCTTTGATGATGCCGTTAAAGTCTGTCGCGATTACTTCAGCGCTGACATTATCATCCACAATGTCACAAATGGCTTTGTAATGTGCACGTACATTTTCATCTCCACTGATGCCTTCTTTGGCCATTAGGGAGGGGTTGGTGGTCACGCCATCCAATACGCCAAGTTCGTAAGCTTCTTTGATTTCACTTAAATTGGCTGTATCAATAAAGAATTTCATAGGAAATAGGTTGATTGTTAATAATGTCTACAAAGTTAAAGGAATAATGGGGAATTGGAAGATAGCTAATCTGAAAGATAAAAAAAAGTAAGCGGCATCGCACCGCTACGACCGCCTACCCTTGCTTCCTTCCGGACCTGGGGGATTCAGCAGGAGCTGGTCGTGCCGCTTGATACAAAGGTAGGGCAAAATTATATTGCTGCCAAGCACTTTGATAAAATCCCTAAAATTCTAGGCTAATTGACTAATGCTCAGATACAAAATTTATGGCAAAGTTTTTGCAATAATCTTTAGTACAAAAGAATTTTATTATGAAAAATTTACTAATACTATTTGTAACAGTTGTTTTATTAGGTGCTTGTGCTCCAAGACCGGAATTTCAGCAAGGCATGACCGAAAGGAAATTTTTAAGACAGAACAAAGAGGCTGTATTGGCAGGACTGGATGGGAATCAGAAAACATACAGAGTCAATAGGGGAGATCGCTTCTTTGTATTGGCTACCTTTGAAGAAGGGCGTTTGGTGAAATTAGAGGAAAGGGACATTACACCGGGTTGGATGCCTAATCAGCCAAAAAATGATCCAGAAGGAAACAATAGAAATTGAAAGTAACCATAATAAATAAATTAAGAAAAACCTTTGGGAGTAAATTCCAGAGGTTTTTTTATGGTTTAAACAAACAAACCGATACTTCCACCGACCCAATCCCGGTCTTTGTTGAATTTTACGCCTATCATTTCCCCTCTGCTTAAGCGGACCACATTGGATGCAATGGTAGGGTTTTCATCACCATCAGGCCAAAGGAGCAAAAGCCTTACTTCAACTTTAACATTGCCTTCTATTGCTTGCAATACGGGTTTATACTGAACTTTCTTCTGCAAAATATAGAGGTCTTTCTGCATCACACCTTCTATATCCTTCCTGTTGACATTGTAAATTACACCTGCACCGGAAAAGGAAAAAAGAGGTTTCAATACGTAATTCTCCAGATCCTCAGGAATTTCTTCCAAATCACTCAAAAGGGTGCTTTCTATAAAATATGGTCCTGAGAGGTGGGGAAGAATGAATTTACTGATTCTGTAAAACCAATTGGGATGGCCTGCCCATTCTACTTCAAGATCATCTATAAAAGAGAATTGTAATGAAAGATCCTTTCTGTTTTCCAGTTCGTCAAAAATGACGCGGTTGTAAATTCTTTTAATCAGGACTTCCTTACCCCTTTCATTGGTATAGAAGAGTTGGTTGCCTCTTTTAATAACTTCAGTCACACAGACTACTGGGATACCAAAATCCTTTCGGCAATAGTAAAAATCGATTTTGGTGTTTTGTTTTTCCGGTTCAATTTCCAGCAATATTACATGTTCAGGGGCAATGCCATTGAGTAAAGTCCTTCTCAATAAGGCATAATAGGAGGTTTCATCAATCCCATCAAGATAGGGGCTGAGTTCCTCTAGGAAAGGGTACTGCTTAAGAAATTTTTTGTGCAGATGTGCTTGGTAGTTAAAAATGGAAGGGAATCCCTGTGCTTCTATCAGCTTCGGAATGATCTCACCATCTTCCTCACAGATTCCAAAATCTATAGCCAAGAAATGGGTATGCTCATTTTCCTTTGGTACATGGTAGTTGACCAAAAGTGATTTTTGGGTCAATGCTTTAAAGTCTTCTCTTTTGATGAAATCTACCAATTGCTTACAGCCTTCCAATAATTGTCCTTTGAGTTTTTCAGAAATGAAAAAAGGACTTTCTGCCACCCTAAAACTGGGGAGGTAATTGAAATCATGTGCCAGGTCTTTTAAAAAAGCCTCGTATTTTTCCTGGCTGAACTGACTGTTAAAAAGTTCGCGGTATTTTGTAACCATATGAATTGAATTAGACGAAAATGCCTTCCTGTTCTCTGATTTTACGGATTGACCTCCTCAGGAAATTAGGGATCAATGTTTCATTTGTTTTGTAAATCGTATGTTCTTCCACCACATGTTCCAGCATCATAAGGTATTTGGCTTTTCCCTTGAGGGCAATGATTTCTTCTCTGACTTCTGGTTTTTTTAAATGGCTGAAAAACCCAACCGGATCTGCTTCGGGATGAAATTGTGTCCCCACCATTTCATCTGAAAAGCGTATTCCCATCAATGCCCTTTCGTATTCCAGATGGTTCCTCATTTTTTCAAGGGCAATTACTTTTGCTCCCATTTCCTTGAATTTTTTCTTGCTTGGCTTGACTACCTGATAGTCTCTGGAGTCTATGGCCCAAAAAGGATTGTCCAAACCTCTGAAAAGAGGGTCTTCCATTCCTTCTTCTGTTTTATGAATGGTCATCACCCCAAAGGAAGTAGACTTCCTTTTGTTTACCGCTGCTAAACCAAAGTGCTTGACGGCCAACTGAAAAGAATGACAGATAAAGAGCATGTATTTTTTGTTTTTGTTGATTTGATTCCATTTGTAGATATCGTCCAACAATTTTTCAAACATTACTTCCCATACACCATCCCCCTCAAGAGGGTTACCCGGACCTCCGGAGGAAATAAAGAGGTTGTAGTCCTCAAAATTTGGCATTTCATGCTTTAACCTGACATCAAATACATCCAAGGTCAGTTGGTTTTCAAACCTTCCAACAATGTCATGTATACAACGCATGCCTTGATTGACTTTGCCATTGTACATATCCAATAAAGCTACCTTGATTTTTGCCTCCATGAATTATCCAATTTACACGCAAGTTATGGTGATTTTTGCAATCATCATGCAAAGACACCATTTTAATGCTATTTCAATCCTTTAGCTTTAGCCTTTACTTCCTTTTTAAATATCTTTTGTGAACTCTTCTGTAATAAAATCCACCACCTTTTTCAAATCCTCTGTTTCACTGTATACTTTTAACTGCCTGTCTGCGCCAGTACCATCGGCTAGAATTTTGTGGATGTAATTGATTTCATCCCGGCTTCCCAGTTCATCCACGACATCGTCGACAAATTCCAGTAGCTCTAACATCAGGGCCTTATACCCCACTTCTTTTTTCTGGCCAAAATCAATCATCATACCTTCTGTGCCATACCTTGCTGCCCTAAATTTATTTTCACGGATCAGAGCAATGCGGTATACATTGAAACTGGTATTCATCAGGTGCATTTTGT
Organism: Cecembia sp.; assembly: GCF_007126775.1. Lineage (GTDB taxonomy): Bacteria > Bacteroidota > Bacteroidia > Cytophagales > Cyclobacteriaceae > Cecembia. The sequence continues at coordinate 42,817 of NZ_SLAP01000170.1, forward strand.
ACAATTTGGCTACCACAGCTTGAATTAAAGCTACAATGCACATGGTCTCATTCAAGGTCAGGCACATGTCGCAGATGCGGAATTCTATAGTACTAAAAAAGGGATGTAATCTGAGGTCCCACCATATTTTTTTTGGGTTATCGATGCAGTTTGTTTTGACCAAAGTTTCCAGATAGTTGTCATAAGACTGTACCGAATCAAAATACTCGGGAAGTCCAGTCCGTGGAAACTTTGCAAAAATATGCGCCCTGTAAGCTTTGAATCCTGTAAATCTGCCTTCCCAGAAGGGGGAATTGGTGGATAAGGCGTAAATATGAGGAAGGAAATAGCATGCTTGGTTCATGATCTGCATGGCAATTTCCCGGTTTTCTATACCCACATGCACATGCAGCCCAAAGATCAGGTTGGAACGTGCTGTATCCTGCAGTTCATTGATAATGTGGTGGTATCTGGGATCATCGGTGATTGGCTGTTCCTGCCATTTGGAAAAAGGGTGGGTTCCAGAAGCTCCAACAGTGAGGTTTTGTTCGGCTGCAAGATCCACTATCTTTTTCCTGAGGAAGCCTACTTCTTTCCTGGCATCTGCTACGTTTTGACAGATATTGGTGCCGACCTCCACTACAGACTGGTGCATTTCTGCTTTGACCTGTTCCTTGAGGAAAATTTTTGCCCCTTCCACAATTTTGGACATATGGGACCTGAGGTCTCTAGTTTCCGGATCAATGATCTGGTATTCCTCTTCGACTCCTAGGGTAAAAACCGGTAATTTTTTCATCATCAGAACCTTTTGGCCATACTTACTGCATCTTTCATAAAAGTACCCCAGGTAAGGTTGATTTTTCCAGGCTTTTGAGCCTTTGCGTAAGCAATGGCCATCTTAGCGGCTTCTTCAACTACCCAGTCAAAATTTTCCTGTCCTACTGAGTTGACATCAGCGTCAGGAGCAGGATTACCAAAGTCAATGGCATAGGGAATGCCATCCCGTACAGCAAATTCCACTGTATTGAAATCATAGCCCAAACCCTGACAAAGCTGCATCGTGTATTCCTTTACTTTTGCAAGTAACTTTTTGGAAGATGGGGGCCTGTTGACTACATAACGCAGGTGATGAGGATTTCTCGGCTCATATTCCATAATGCGTACAGCTTTGCCTCCCAGGCAATAGACCCTGAAATAGTCATCAAATAAGATTTCTTCCTGGAGCAACATCACCAATTGGCCGGTTTCCTTGTGTTTTTGGAAAAACTCTTCCTGATTTTCCAAGCGATAAACATTCTTCCAACCACCTCCGGCATAGGGCTTCATGTAGGCAGGAAACTTAACATAATCAAAAATGGACTGCCAGTCCAAAGGCATTTTGAGGTTCCTGAAAGATTTACCCGTGGTATCCGTAGGATGCTCTGCGGATGGTAGAATTACTGTATTGGGTAATGGAACACCCAGTTGGTCTGCCAGGCAATTGTTAAAAAACTTATCATCTGCACTCCACCAAAAAGGATTATTGATCACAGCAGTACCTGTCAGCGCAGCATTTTTAAGATATGCCCTGTAGAAAGGCACATCCTGGGATATGCGGTCAATTATTACTGCATATTCGGTGAGCTTGTTTTGTACAACCTTGTCTATCAAAACCGGTTCAGCCACAATGCCATTTATTTTTTTTTCGTTGACTCTATCGACAAAAGCTTGGGGAAATGTATCCTCCATACCAAAAAGAATTCCTATTTTTTTCATAAAGGTGTATGTTTTTTTAATTGAATTTAATTCTTGATAAATAGTGTGGGAACATTTCTTTCCATACTGGCCAATCATGTTGTCTGTCCCTTCGAACGTCCAACCAATGCCTCAGGCCCTTGGACTCCAGAACATCACTCAATCTCACATTGGCATCAAAGCAGATATCCCAATTCGAAGTTCCCAGAACAATATCCATATTCCATAATTCCCCATCCTGAAGACCGGGGAGAAACTCCATGGGAGAATTGTAAAAGATATCTTCATGTTGGTACCCATCCATAAAATTTCGGATTTCAAAAGCACCGGAAAGAGAAAACATATGGCTGACATATCCTGGATGGCGGAATGCGAAATTGGCCGCATGGTAGCCACCAAAACTGCAACCTGCAACGACTACCTTCCCAACTGCGGTATTCAAACGCACCCTTTCTACAATCTCATGGCATATCATTTTGTCATAGGCGATATGATTTTGAATTCTCTGATGCGGATGGATGTGTTTGTTGTAAAAACTGTCCCTGTCATTACTTACAGGACAGAAAATTTGAACAAGACCTTGTTCTAGGAACCACTGGGCTGCGCCTATTAGGCCCATGTCCCTGTTTTCATGATAAGAGCCCATGGAGGTAGGATAAAGAATTACAGGATAACCTCTATGGCCAAAAACCAACATTTCTACCTCTCTGTGAAGATTTGGGGAGTACCATTTAAAATATTCTTCTTTCATAAAATGAATACGCTGCGTTGAATAAAATTAGTTTGCTTTTTGGCTATATACAAAAAAATCTCTGAATGTTTTTGGTCGGGAAATTTAATTTTAAAATCCTTAATTAAATGGGGCTTAAGTTAGGTTAAAAAAATATTGTGAAATGATTAACGAATTAAGTTTGGCTTGTTGGATTTGGTTTTTTATTAAAGGCTGGGTAAGGTCCAATAGTTTAATTTATAATTTCAAATTTCTTTAAACCATTCTGCATACATAGGGTAATTTTTCGCAGTACGCAGAATAACCTCCCTCATTTCAGCACCGGTTGCTTTGACTTTTTTTGCCGGTATGCCGGCATAAATGCTGTCAGCTTCCACCACAGTTCCTGAAAGCACCACTGCCCCAGCAGCTATTACAGCACCTGAGTGAATAATGGCATGGTCCATGACAATAGCGCCCATTCCAATCAGAACTTCATCATGAACCGTACAGCCATGAACAATAGCATTATGCGCTATAGATACCCTGTTGCCGATATAAGTACCAGCTTTTTTGTATGTACAATGGATTACAGCCCCATCCTGAATATTTGTGTCATTACCGATCCTGATTTCATTTACATCTCCACGGACTACGGCATTGAACCAAACCGTGCAATTTTCTCCCATTTTCACATCCCCAATAATGGTAGCATTTTCTGCAAACCAACAATTTGGTCCAAATTCAGGATGGTATCCTCTCACTTGCTTTATCAAAGCCATATTAATTCAATTTAAGTATTGAAAGATTGTTCTATTCAAAGATATTTTTTTTTGGATAAAATTGAACTTTTTTTTCCTCAGCGGGTTTTGATGTATAGACATTTAAATTCCGAAAACTAAACAAAACACTTATGAAATTATTGCAAAAATCTGGATTGTTTTTGGCTGCTGCCATGATGACAATTGCCTGTGGTGGTCCAAGTGACACCGTTGAAACAACAGACGCCCAGGATGTGGCGGCAGGTTCAGGATCTACATTGGCTGTGGATGCAGCTTCCAGTAAAATCAATTGGACAGGATATAAGCCAGCAGGAAAGCATTGGGGATTCATTCCTGTTACTGAAGGAGAAGTGATGGTTGAAGGAGAGTCCTTAACAGGTGCAAGATTTGTATTTGACATTACCGCCCTCAAAATTGAGGATATGGAAGAGTCCAACGAAAATTATGGAAAACTGTGGGGTCACCTTCAGTCTGACGATTTTTTTGATGCAGCAAATTATCCTCAGGCAGTTTTTGAATTGACCAGTGTAGAGCTTTTCAGTGCTGGTTCTATTGAAGACAAAGAAGAATTTGAGACAGATTACACACCTGCCAGTGACTCTGAGCTTGCTGCTGACAATCCTACACACTGGATTTCAGGTAACTTGACCATGAGAGGTACAACCAAGAATATCAAATTTCCTGCACGAGTTTCGGTTGCTGATGGTGCTGTAAAAGCTAAAGCTGGATTCAATATTGACAGAACAGCTTGGGGATTGGCTTATGGAGACGAAAGCAGTGCAGTGGACAAAGCAAAAGATCAGTTTATCTACAATACAGTAAGCGTAGAATTTGACATCAATGCCAACTAATTCGGCCACAATTTAAATATGAAAGAGGAAGCGAAAAGTTTCCTCTTTTTTTATGCCCAATTCCTAATTTTACCCCATGTTAAGAAAATACCGCATAGCAATACCTGTAGAAAAGAAAGACTGGCTATTTTCTGTTTTAAGTTGGTTAGATATTCGTTTCTCTTATTTTGCCTGTTTTCAACACCATGAAATCGCCTATCCTTATGGTTCATTTCCCCAAAAAATATTTGCAGGGAATTTTGCGATTGGTTGGGAGTTGCTCCCTGAGTATGAAAGTAAAAGTGAAATAATTGGGGTTTTGGCATATGATTTCAAAAACCAATTGGAGCGTTTGTGCTCTGAAAATCCTTCCTTGGTTGATTGTCCGGAAGTTGCTTTTTTTATTCCTACATTAAAAATCAGTCTTGAGCAGAATGCAATGCTCATTGAAACGGAGCTGAATTTGGACTTTAAAGGGCTATTTGACGGGTCTTTTTTTACCAATCCTAAAGTGGATGTCATTGCGCATACGGACAAAACCAAGTATTTTGAAGACATTTATGCCATTAGACAGCATATTGAGGAGGGGGATATGTATGAGCTCAACTATTGTATGTCTTTTTCTTTTACTGAAACCAGCTGGAACCCAATATCAGGGTACTTGGATTTGATGAGCATCTCACCCATGCCATTTTCTGGATTGTTTAAGTTTGAGGATAATTTCCTTCTTGCTGCTTCCCCTGAACGTTTTTTGAAGAAAGAAGGGCTCAGACTCCTTGCCCAACCTATAAAGGGAACCATCAAAAGAGGTAAAGATGAGTTGGAAGACTTGGCATTGTCCGAAAAATTATTGGCTTCAGAAAAAGAAAGGGCTGAAAACCTGATGATAGTGGACTTGATGCGGAATGACCTTTCCAAGATTTCAGAAACAGGATCGGTCATGGTCATGGAACTTTTTGGCGTTTATCCATTTGCCAAAGTGCATCAGATGATTTCAACGGTTAGCAGTAGACTGAGGGAAGGATTGGGGTTTAAGGAAATCATTGAAGCCACATTTCCTATGGGCAGTATGACTGGAGCGCCTAAAATCAAATGTATGCATCTTATAGAACAATATGAAAATTTCAAAAGGGGTTGGTTTTCAGGTGCTTTTGGAATGATCCATGCCGATGGTGATTTTGACTTCAATGTGGTTATTAGAAGTATTATTTTTGACCGTGCTATTGGAAAGGGGTATTTTGCAGTGGGAAGTGCAATCACTTATGATGCAGATGCCGCTTATGAATGGGAGGAATGTTACCTCAAGGCTGCTGCCATTTTGGATGTATTGGAAAAAAGAAGCTAATGGAAAAGATCAGGAAAATAATCCATGTGGATATGGACGCATTTTATGCTTCCGTGGAACAGATGGATGATCCTGAATTAATGGGGAAACCTGTAGCCGTTGGGGGCAACCGTGAGCGGGGTGTCGTCGCAGCGGCTTCTTATGAAGCCCGGAAATATGGGGTACGCTCTGCCATGTCCGGAAAACTGGCGGCCCTAAAATGCCCTCATTTGATTTTTGCAAAACCCAGGTTTGACCGTTACAAGGAACTTTCCAATCAAATCCGCAACATTTTTTTTGACTATACCGATTTGGTAGAACCTTTGTCTTTGGATGAGGCATTTTTGGACGTGACTGAAAACAAAGTCAATAATCCCTCAGCCACATTGATTGCTGAAGAAATAAGGAAGCGTATTCGGGAAGAGGTGGGACTTAATGCTTCCGCAGGAATATCTTATAATAAATTTTTAGCCAAAACTGCTTCGGATATCAATAAACCCAATGGTCAGGCGGTTATCTTGCCCAAAGAGGCTGAAGCATTTTTGGAAAAGTTAGCTATTGAAAAGTTTTTTGGTATCGGGAAAGTGACTGCTGAAAAAATGAAGGCAATTGGGATTCACAATGGTTATGACTTGAAGCAGTTTTCTTTACAATACCTTACCAAGAAATTCGGTAAGTCAGGACTGCATTTTTACAATATCGTTCGGGGTATTCATTCCTCAGAAGTCCAACCTAACCGGCTTAGAAAATCATTGAGTGCAGAGAATACTTTTGATAAAGACCTGACAGGAGAGGGGCAGTGGATTCCCGCTCTCAAAGATATCTTTGATGAGCTCAACAGAAGAATCGCCCGTACTGGTGTGAAAGGCAGAACGGTCACATTGAAGATAAAATACCTTGATTTCAGCCTACAAACGCGTAGTAAGACCTTTGAACAATTTCCTGAAATGGAGAAAATTTGGGATACGGTGGTGGATTTGTTGAGGCAGGAAACGTTACAAAAGCCTGTGAGACTTTTTGGTATAGGGATTTCTAACCTGAATGTGGAGCTAGAACAATCTCATTTTGGAATGCAGTTATGGCTCGATTTTGATGGGGAATCCAGATAGAAGATCTGGTTTTATTTTATCTGCCAAGGTCCCAAGTGTAACCTAGATCACATTTTAGCTGGGCCAACCTTTTTATCTTTGTTTATCGTAGGATGAATTCTACTCAAATAAACCCAACTATGCGAAAATTACTCAGTTTCCTTATCCTTTCCTTACTAACCTTAGTAGTAGTTCATGCCCAGTTTGATCAAATGATCCAACCGGCCAAAATGGAGCATGTTGTCATCAAGCAATTTGAAGACGATGGGCTGGCACATTTCAGCTATGCAGTTCATGTGGATGACCAAATGTACCTGGTAGACCCAGGAAGAAACCCACAACCTTATTACGATTATGCCCAATCTGTAAATGCCAATATTATTGGCGTAATCAATACCCATCCCCATGCTGATTTTGTGAGTTCTCACCTCGAAATCCATCAGACAAAGGGAGCTACCATTTTTGTCAGCGAATTGGTGGGTGCAGGTTATCCCCATCAAGCCTTCGATGAGGGGGATGTAATCGAAATGCCAAAAGGAGTAAGACTTAAGGCCATTCATACTCCCGGCCACTCACCGGATGGGATCAGCATAATAGTAGAAGAAAACGGGAAAGATGTGGCGGTCTTCACTGGGGATACACTTTTTATCGGTGATGTAGGCAGACCGGATTTGAGAGAGTCGGTTGGTAATATCATGGCTCAAAGGGAAGAATTGGCCAAAATGATGTATTTCAGCACAAGAGAGAAATTGATGTTGCTGGACGAAGATGTGATAGTGTATCCTGCCCATGGTGCGGGTTCCCTCTGCGGAAAAGCCATTTCAGCGGAAAAAAGCAGCACCATAGGACAGGAAAAACTGACCAATTATGCGCTGCAGGAAATGTCAGAGGAAGAGTTTGTGGCCTTACTGTTAAAAGATCAGCCCTTTATTCCGAAGTATTTCCCCTTTAATGTAGACATTAATAAAGAAGGTGCTCCTGCCTACCAGGCATCAAAACTTGGGGTAAATAGACTGGATAAAAATCATCCGGTAACAGAGGTGGTTAAAATTATAGATGGCAGAAATCAGGAATTGTATAAGACTTCCCATCTGCCGGATGCCATCAACATTATGAATGGGGCCAAGTTTGAAACTTGGTTGGGCAGTTTAATTGCCCCAGAAACAGCCTACTACCTGGTAGCTGAAAGTAAAGAAAGTTTAGAGGAATTGATTTCCAAAGCAGCTAAAATAGGCTACGAGCCATTTATAAAGGGGGCTTTTGTTTACAATGATCAAGGAGGTGAGCGCATGGACTTTTTTGACCAAAAGTCCTTTGATGCGAATCCAGAGGCATTTACTATCATAGATATTAGAAATGCAGGTGAAGTAGCGGAAGGAAAGATTTTCGAGCAGGCTATCAATATTCCCCTGCCCGAACTGGCAGATAGGGTTGGAGAGATTCCTACCAATAAGCCAATCGTGGTGCATTGTGGGACAGGATATAGGTCAGCTGCGGGGAGCAGTATTATTCAGAATGCACTAAAAACTTTTCAAGTATTGGATATGAGTTCCTTTATTCTGGAATATAAATAACATTAGTTGTGGTTTATGGGAGTACCGAAAGAGGGCAATCATGTGGATTGTCCTTTTTCTTTAACTTTGAGAAGATAAATTATGGAAAAGTATATCAAAATCATTCTTGATTCTTATTACGGTTACTGGAATTACCTGGTCAATGAAATGTTTTACCCTTCCTGGACGAATTATTTCTGGTGGTTGCTGGGACTTTCCATCGGGGTATGGCTATTGGAAATATTCTTTCCTTGGCGCAAAACGCAAGCAACCTTCAGGAAAGATTTTTGGCTGGATGGTTTTTACATGTTTTTCAATTATTTCCTTTTTTCATTGATTGCCTATAATGCCATTTCCAATGTGGCAGTGGAGGCTTTCAATGATTTCTTGGGTTTTTTTGGCGTGAAGAATTTGGTTGCAATTCAAGTGGAAACTTGGCCTCTTTGGGGGCAATTCCTTTTACTTTTTTTGGTAGCTGATTTTATCCAGTGGAATATACACCGCTTGTTACATCGGGTGCCTATACTTTGGGAATTCCATAAGGTCCACCATTCAGTGGAGGAAATGGGATTTGCAGCGCACTTGAGGTTTCACTGGATGGAGACCATCATTTACAAAACAGCCCAGTACATTCCTTTGGCCATGATCGGTTTTGGGCTGGAGGAATTCTTTATTGTCCATATTTTTGCCACAGCGATAGGGCATTTGAACCATGCCAATATCCGACTTACCTATGGGCCTTTGAAATATATTCTGAACAACCCCATCATGCACCTTTGGCACCATGTCAAAGCTTTGCCGAAAGATAGGAAGTATGGGGTGAATTATGGAATTACTTTAAGTGTTTGGGATTACCTTTTTGGAACGGATTATATTCCCCATGAGGGTAGAGATGAGGCGTTGGGCTTTGATGGAATGGAAGCATTTCCCAAGACCTTCTGGACGCAGATTACTTATCCCTTTGTCAAAAAGAACAGTGAAAAAAATTACACATCTCAGATTGGGGAAGACTTGAGAAAAGCTACTTTAAAAGTGAAAAAATGAAAGCAACGATCAATAATTGGAGGTTTGTTATCCTCATGAGTTTGACCTTAGGCCTGGCTCCATTTGTGCCTGAACCACATATTTGGGGTAAAATAAAATGGATTGCCGGAGGGGCCAAAGGAATGGCGGCCTTGGATTGGTTTGATTTTGTATTTCACGCCATTCCTTGGGTATTGCTGATCAGATTAAGTGTATTACATTTGACTGGGAAGATGAAAAATGAAACGGTAGAGAGGGCCAAGTGACAGGAGATCTTATGCCCTTCGCTCATTTTTACCAGAACAGCAAAGTGGTGAATTCCAATTTGTATGTTTAGTAAAAATGAATTTTTACGAAAATACCCCAATCCCCCAAAAAAAACATTTGGGAGATTGGGGTATTTTGGTTTTTAATAACCATTCCAATATGCTTTAATTCAGAACCATTCTGGCATATTATCGCCTAGGATCGTATCATTAAAATCCAATACCAATATATACTTGGGCTACAGAATTTTTGGAATTGTTTGTAAGATCACGGGCTATTCCATCTTTTGCAACTTCACGCAAACCATGATTGTACCTTGCACCAATAGTTAAATTTCCAAAATCGAAACCAATACCGGCTAGTAAACCATAATCCAGGCTGTTGAAATTATCTTTGTTTAACTCAATTGAATTTAATGTTGTAAGATCGGAAGTTCTCAAATTCTTAACATTAGCTGATGCCAAATATGAGAAGTAAGGACCCGCATGGAGATTTAATGGCCCTATATTGAAGACAAAAGCAAGCGGTAATTGGATGTAGTTCAAATTGTATCTTACTTCTCCTTCACTTACACCCAATAGACTTCCAGCAGAACTTCCATAGGCAATTTTGGAACCAACATTAGTATAGAGTAATTCAGGCTGAAAAGCTATGGAATTGGAAAGGGCTATTTTAGTGAAAATACCAAAATGTAATCCAACCTTCATATTTTCATCATCAACCGTTGGTTGGTCTACAAAGAACTGAGAAAAGTTTAAACCACCTTTTATTCCTATCTTTGGTCCAGGATTTTCGCTTTGGGCAAATCCTTGAGGGGAAAAAATAAAAATAAATATTGCAACTGCTAACCCAGTTAAGATTCGAAATTCTTTATGCTTTTTCATATAATTTTATTTA
>NZ_SLAP01000133.1 GCF_007126775.1 Cecembia sp.
AAGTACCAAAACACCCGTAGTCGGATTTGTCTTCTTGCTATTTTTAATTTTAATGACTTCCTGTCAAAACAAAGAGGTTAATATTAAAAAAATTGACAATCCTTTTATAGGTCCCAGTCCTTGGCCTGAAATCAGAAAAGAAAGAATAGAAAAGCTTTTGCCCCAAGCCATGCTGGCTGCAGGTGTAGATGCTTGGGTTGTTGTATGCAGAGAAAACAACAATGATCCCATTGCCTACCATATCGGCGGAGAAAACGCTGGCGGAACTGCCCTGTTTCTATTTTATCTTGATAACGATAAGGTGAAATCACAGGCCTTTTCGCCTATAGGAGAAGCCACAGCCCTGGCAGACCTTAAAATACACGATGAAGTTATTCCTGTTGAAAGGGGAAACTCAGCCATCTTCGATGCATCTGAATTCATTCTATCAAAAAATTTCCAAAAAATTGCTGTTAATTTTTCAGAAGAAAATGCTTTGGCAGATGGATTAAGTTCTACCCAAAAGTTGGCACTGGAAAAAACCTTAGGCTCTCAAGCAAACCGTTTGGTGTCAGCCGATGACTTGATTTACGAATGGTTGTCAGTCAAATTGCCTTCAGAAGTAGAAATCATGACCAAGGCGGCCGAGCTGACGTCCCAATGGCAATATGAAGCTTACGCTCAAGTTGTACCTGGGGTTAGTACTGATGCAGATATTGCAAAATACCTCAAAAAGAAAATGGAGGAGTATGGTGTCACGGATGCATGGAACCCAGACCAAAACCCAAATGTCAATTCCGGGCCGGATCGAGGACACTCCCATGCCACCGAAAAAGTCATCATGCCAGGGGATGTAATACAGATTGATTTTGGTATCCGTGTTTGGGACATGTGGGTTTCAGACATTCAAAGATTTGCATATGTTCTAAGAGAGGGAGAAACCCAAGCGCCTGATTCTGTGCAGTATTATTTTGAATCTTCGATTGGAGGTAATAGAATTGCATTGGCCGCAATGAGACCTGGCGTATTGGGATATCAGGTAGATAAAGCCCAAAGAGATTGGATGGCAGAAAGGGGTTCGGAATACGTTATGTGGAGTACCGGTCACCCTGTTGGCTATGTGGCACATGATATTGGGCCTAATCTCGGAGGAGGGCTATTGCCTGACCCAAGTATAAGGCCTTCCGCTGTAAAACCATTAAAGGAAGGTATGCTTTTTGCATTTGATGGATTCCATGCATGGAAACTTCCTGATGGCGGCACAAAAACCATGTCTGTGGAAGAGACAGCTGTGGTGACCAAAGACGGGGCAAGGTATTTGATTGCACCCCAGGAGGAATTGATACTGATTAAATAATGGCGCTTTAAAAATATCCATTTGGAAAAGGATAATAACATCTTGTTTTCGAAGTAATTCTGAGTAACGAACTGCCTGTCCTGCAGTATTGAGGAAAGCAAAAGATCTCCTTTAATTTAGGAGATCCTTCTCCCGAATTACTCGGGAGAAGGATGATGTTACGAAAAATGTCATTACATTCTCTGTAAATCCTGAATTTTAAAATCTCAGGGTGACGAGTCCTGTATGGAAAAGGCTTCACTTCACCAAAAATTGAGCAATTTTCAAGCTGTTTTTTTTAAATTCCGTAAAATTTTGAAAGGTATTTTTAAGAAATTTGGATTCAGTATGTTTAAACAATACTTTCGGATTCTGAAAACTACATCATGATCAGGTTTATCACTGTGCTTTTGTTTTTGATCTCAGTAGCACTGTTCTACAGTGTCTACATTTCTCCTGAATTTTTCCCATATATCGGGCTAATTACCCTTACTATTCCTTTGTTGCTGTTTATCAATGCTCTTTTCTTTTTTCTCCTGCTTTTTGCCAAAAGAAAACTTGCCATTCTACCTTTATTGGCCATTCTTCTAGGCTGGAAATATGTAGGCATTACATTTCAAATGCCAAAGGTCTCTGGGAATTCTGATGGACTTTCAATTTTAAGCTACAATGTTGCTCTGTTTTCCTATGATAGAAACAATGGAGACTGGAGGGAAAATAATAAAAATATTATGAAGTGGCTTCAGGAAAACCCCTCAGATATCAAATGTTTTCAGGAATTTTATCAAGATCCAACCACCCCTTCCAGAAATGCACTCAAGTTGTTGGGAACAGAAATGGGTTATGAATATAGCTACCAGATCATTGAAGGTAAACCCAGGGCCAGATCTTACGGTATGGCTATTTTTAGCAGGTATCCAATCATTAATGAAGGAAAGGTTCTGGATACACAAAGGAATAATGGGGCAATTTTTGCTGATATCAAAGTGGATAGAGATACCATCAGGATATACAATGCCCACCTTGAGTCCATGAGCATAGATTCTGAAAACCTGAATAACCTGACCGGGATCAAAGAAAATTACCGGGAAACACTCAGAAAGTTAAAAAGAGGACAGTTTACCAGGGCATCCCAATTAGGAGTATTAGAAGAGCATATGAAGAACAGTCCTTATGTAAATCTTTTGGTTGGTGATTTCAATGATGTGCCTTACAGTTATACATATTTCAACTTGCGCAGACAAATGAAAAATGCCTTTGAAGAAGCAGGCAGTGGATTTGGATTTACTTACAATAAAGTATTGTTCTTTTTAAGAATAGATAATATTTTTTTTGAAGAGCCTCTACGCATACAAGGGTTCAAAACCCACAGAGAAGTGGATTATTCAGACCACTATCCTATTTCAGCAACTTTCAACTGGCAAAAGCCTTTGGTTAAAATTCAGGAAATCATTTTGGAAGATTGATTTTTTTTCTTTTCCCAGATTTTACCCAATCGGATTAATAAAACAGGCAGGAGTAATAAATCAGCAAATAATGCAAATAACAAGGCCAAGCTGATCAACAGTCCAGAATAAAAAGTCACTCCGAATTGGCTGAACATCAGAACGGCAAAACCCGATGATAAAATGATGGTGGTTAAAATAATCGCTTTCCCTGTATCGATAAATGTTCTTTTGAGCGCATAAAGCCACTGTCTCCCTTTACCTAACTCCAATCTCAACTTGGTCATGAAATGAATGCTGTCATCTACGGCAATACCAAAAGCTACTGTAAACAATATGGCTGTAGTCAATTTGAGTTCAACCCCCAAAAGCCACATGACCCCACACATCCAGAGCAAAGGAATGATATTGGGTAGCAAAACGATCATAGAAATTCTCCAAGACCTGAATAAAAAGCCTGCAACAATTGCTACAATCAGAAATGCAATGCTCAATCCTTTCAACATTTGCCTGCTTACACTTTCATGGGAAATGTCGATTAGGTGGGATGTTCCTGTCAACTGAATAGTAAATAAATTGGTATCAATCTCCTCTGATATAAAATCATGAAGTTTTTGCCTTAGTTCTGCTGATTGGAAGCTACCTATATCTTCCATTCTGGTAGATATTCTACCGATTTTCCTATTTTCTGAAAGTACCCGGGTTGGAAAATCATCAAGGGCTCTGTCCATATAGGGATCCATTCTTTGCAATTGACCCAAACTGGGAACTGCATAAGCCCTTTCATTTCCAGCGTTCATAGCCTGATTCAAACCTTTGACAACTGTGAGTGGTGAGATCATTACTGCCGTTTCAAAATTTTCTTGGACGAAATCCTCCAATTTTTTCAATTCTTCCAATACTTCTTTATCTAAAAGGGTCTTGGCATTAGAGCCACTTTCCAGTTGAAACTCCAGCGGTTTGGAACCACCAAATTCCCTATCAAAAAAATTAAATTCCTGAATAAGCTCATGATCTCGAGGAAGATTATCCAGAATATATCCGTTAACCCTAAGTTCTGATAACCCCCAAAAAGAGAGGATAGACAGTATCAAAAAACAGGTTAAAATCATACGCTGACTTTGAATTACCCAACTAAAGCCAGTTCTCATTTTTGTTCTCCAAAATTCAGCATTGGACCCTTGATCCTTCACTTTCATGGCTGGAATAAGATACAGAAGTGAGGGTGTTAGTAGAATAACTGCTGAAAACACCAGCATTACACCAATCCCTGTAAATAAACCAAAAAACTTTAAACTCGGAACAGAAGTGAGGTATAGGGAGATAAAACCCAAAGCCGTGGTCGTACAGGTAAGGAATACTGCTATGCTTATTTCGGAAAAGGATTTTTGAATAGCTGCTTCTTTGGCGTAACCATGTCGGAGGTAATTAAGGTAGTGGTTGAAATAATGGACCAAAGCCGCCAAACCAATGATTGATAAAATGGTAGGCTGCATCACAGACATCACATCCAAGGCTTTACCAAAATAAAGACTGAATGCCAAAGCCCAAACTATACCAATCGCAATCACAAGAATAGCTATTAAGACAGTCCACCAAGATCTAAAAATCAAAAACAAAATTAGAATAATCAATCCGAAAGAGATAGCCAAAAAGAAAGCAAACTCTTCTTGGAGTAAATTGACAAATTCACCTTGAGCTTTAATTTTCCCGGCTGTGTATGTTTTAGAAAAGCCAAAGGTCTCTAGTTGGCCCTTAATCTCTGCATAAAGCTTATCTCCATCTTCTTTAGTAATCTGCTGTTTATTATGAACAATCATCAACAAGAAATCCCCTTTTTGACTGATCAAATTCTCCCTCCAACGTTCTGAGGATAAAATTTGATCTTTGGATGCTGCTAACTGATCTGCATCCTCCCATCTAAGTAACTTTTTCCTATTAATCCCAAAAGGGCCGATTACCACCTCTTCCATATCGAGTATAGAACCTACCCTGTCCACCAATTCAAGTGTCGAAAGCTGTGCCTGTAGGGATTGGAAATCATCCAGGAATTTGCCGTCAAAAACATCCTTTGCTCCGATAGCTATCAATAGGTAATCATTATCATTTTCAAAACGCTCCCTGAATGCATTATAGGAAGTCAGTTCGGCATCATCTTGGGGGAAAAAACTTTCGAAATCGTAATCAAAAAAAACTTTTGGAGGAATGATAATGATTCCGATCAATATGATGACCCCTACAAGTAATCTATAAAAACTGCTGGCTTTGCTGAAAGACATGGTTAATTTGTATACTGAAATGTATGGAAATTGTTTGGAATTCGAGTTTACCCAAGGCTTTCTCATTTCCTTTTTTTGTAGATATTCCTAACTTGCCTGTCAAACAATTAAGCTCAACAAATATGAAGCAATACCACGACCTGATGCAGCACATTTTGGACCATGGAGTAAAAAAGGAAGACCGCACCGGTACAGGAACTATCAGTGTTTTTGGCTATCAAATGCGTTTTAACCTGGAAGAAGGCTTTCCTCTGGTCACTACAAAGAAACTGCACCTCAGGTCGATCATTCATGAACTGCTATGGTTTTTGAAAGGTGAAAGCAACATCAAATATTTAAAAGAAAACAAAGTCAGCATTTGGGATGAATGGGCCGATGAAAACGGTGACCTTGGACCAGTATATGGATATCAGTGGAGGCATTGGCCTGATGGAAATGGTGGTGAGATCGACCAGATTAAAAACCTGATCCACCAGATCAAAACCAAACCCGACAGCAGGAGGCATATCGTCAGTGCATGGAATGTAGCGGATGTGGACCATATGGCATTGCCCCCATGTCATACAATTTTCCAATTTTATGTAGTGGAAGGCAAACTCTCCTGCCAATTATACCAAAGAAGCGCAGATGTATTTTTGGGTGTTCCCTTTAATATTGCTTCCTATGCACTATTTACCATGATGGTAGCCCAGGTTTGCGGCTTGGGATTGGGTGATTTTGTACACACCTTTGGAGATGCTCATTTGTACAGCAATCACCTGGAACAGGCCAATTTGCAACTCAGTAGGGATATCAAGCCCTTGCCGACCATGAAAATCAACCCTGTAGTCAAAAATATTTTTGAGTTTAAATTCGAGGATTTCGAACTACTTAATTATGATCCACACCCCCATATCAAGGCAGCGGTAGCGGTGTAAAGTCAAACTGATCGCATCATACTTAATGAAGTGATGCATCTCCTCTACATTTGAAGACTCTTCACCTAATTAACAATGAAAGAATTCCATAACCGCCATGCTGAGTAAGGAACTGCCTGTCCCGCAGAATTGCGGGAAGCGAAGAATCTCCCAAAGTTAAGGAGATACTTCTCCCGAATTACTCGGGATCAGTATGACGCGCAATTTTGTCATTACCCTTTCTGTACATTCCCCTAAATGTTAAATTCTCAGGATAACGTTTCAATAGCTTCCCTTTTCTGTACGTTTTCCTATATGTTATATATACAGGGTGACCTGTCCATAAATCTTTCAATATAGAACATACTCCGATTCACATTTTTTTCAATCCATCGCAAACCATTGCTTTTTCCGATTATTGCATTTTTATCTTCTATAGAATTACTTTTATATATTTAAGCTCCAGAAATATTCAAAAACATGAAAAGTTCCAGTCTGATATTCATTCTACTTCTAAGCTTATCCATAGCTTGCCAAGAAAAAACCACCCAGCAAAGTGCTGTAGCGTTAGTCTTTGATGAACCTTTCCGGCCACAGTTCCACTTCTCCCCTCCTAGCCAATGGATGAATGATCCCAATGGAATGGTGTTTTGGGAAGGAGAGTACCATCTTTTCTATCAGTATTATCCGGACAGTACTGTTTGGGGTCCTATGCATTGGGGACATGCCGTTTCAACAGATTTGGTCCATTGGGAACATTTGCCGGTAGCCCTTTATCCAGATGATAATGGATGGATCTTCTCCGGTTCAGCGGTAATGGATCTGAAAAATACCAGCGGATTAGGGACCAAAGATAATCCCGCTATGGTTGCCATTTTCACCTATCATGATCCAATTGGAGAAAAGGAGGGCAGGAATGATTTTCAAACGCAAGGCGTTGCATACAGCACAGATAAAGGACGGAGCTGGAACGTGTATGAAGAAAACCCGGTATTGAAAAGCCCGGGAATTAAAGACTTCAGAGATCCTAAGGTTTTTTGGCATGAATCTTCCTCACAGTGGATTATGTCCCTTTCTGTAAAAGACAAAATCAGCTTTTATGCTTCTTCAAATTTATTGAACTGGAAACATTTGAGTGATTTTAATCCAGATTGGGCAGCTTATGGCGGGGTATGGGAGTGCCCGGATTTGTTCCCTTTAGTTACTGAAGATGGAGAAGAAAAATGGATTTTATTTGTCAGTATCAATCCCGGGGGACCACAGGGAGGTTCAGCTACCCAATATTTCGTAGGGGATTTTGACGGCAAATCATTCACATCCACTACCCAATCTGTCAAATGGCTGGATTGGGGCGCCGATAACTATGCCGGAGTAACATGGTCGAATGTTCCTGAAGCTGATGGTAGAAGGCTTTTCATCGGTTGGATGGGAAATTGGAATTATGCACAGGTAGTTCCCACGCACCCTTGGCGCTCGGCTATGACAATCCCGCGTTCCTTGCATTTATCAAAAATATCGGATGATTACCTGGTACAGTCTAGACCGATTACCGAATTGAAAAAATTGAGAGTTAAAAGCAATCCTATTGATGGGAAAGAAATTGCCTTAGATGGAGAACTATTGGAATTAGAACTGAACCTTGCAGCGGACCAATTTTCCATGGTCTTTTTAAATGAGCTAGGAGAAAGGTTGACTTTAAAGTCGGAAACTGGCAATTTAATGATAGACAGAAGTCAATCTGGGCAAGTGGATTTTGAGGAAAGTTTTACTGAGGTACAAAAGGCACCTTTGCAAGGTTTAGAAGTTCGTAATCTGAGGATTTATCTGGACAGATCTTCTATTGAGGTTTTTGTTAATGGTGGAGAAATGACCATGACAAGTATCTTTTTCCCCAATCAACCTTTCAATCTTTTGAAAATAGATGGTTTTGAAAATAGCAATCAGCTTCACCACCTTAGAAGTATTTGGCATGATTAAATGAGATTTCATTTGGAAAAGCTATTATCTATCCCATAATTTTCAGATTTTGTAAATTACTTCTTTAAACCACAGATCTCTTATGCAAAGTAAAAACTATGTACTCTTCCTTTCCGTAACCGCTGCCTTAGGAGGGTTTTTATTTGGATTTGACACTGCAGTAATTTCAGGTGCGGAAAGGGACATACAGGAATTGTGGAATCTGAGCGATTGGAATCATGGGTTGGCTGTGGCCATGGCACTTTATGGGACGGTAATCGGCGCTTTATTTGGAGGTATTCCCGCAGATCGATTTGGCAGAAAGGCCTCTCTACTTTGGATTGGGGTTTTTTATTTGGTTTCTGCTCTAGGATCTGCCCTTTCCAACGATGTCAACACCTTTATGTTTTTCAGATTTTTGGGAGGTCTCGGTGTAGGCGCTTCTTCAGTAGTAGCGCCTATGTACATTTCGGAAATAGCTCCGGCAAACCGAAGAGGGCAATTGGTAGCTTTGTATCAATTCAATATTGTGTTTGGCATTTTGATGGCCTACTTCTCTAATTACCTTATTGGCACAGCCAACTTCAATGAAGCATGGAGGTGGATGTTGGGTGTGGAAGCCATTCCGGCGCTGATTTATTCCGTATTGATTATCAAAGTACCCAAAAGCCCAAGATGGCTTATCGCCAAAAAAGGAGACTTTGACACTGCACGGGAAATTCTTTCTAAAACAGATCCAGAAGGGGTAGATGCAGCCATGAAACTGGCCATTGCTGAAAGTAAGGAAATCAGGGGCAAAGTGGCTGCCACAGCTTTATTCGACCCCAGATTTCGGAAAATATCTTTTTTCGCCTTTTTGATGGCATTTTTCAACCAAATGTCCGGAATCAACGCCATCATCTATTTTGCACCAAGAATATTCGAATCGGCTGGAATAGCCACGGAAGATGCCCTGCTTTCCACCATAGGCATCGGTGTTATCAATTTGGTGGCTACCATGTTGGGGCTGTATTTTATTGATAAATTGGGTAGGAGAAAGCTCATGTATATTGGATCCGTAGGTTACATCATTTCGCTGTCGTTAATGGCTTACAGCTATTTTGGAGGGACAATTAGCAATACTTTACTTCCGTATTTTGTCTTTATTTTCATCGCTTCACATGCCATTGGACAGGGTTCAGTAATCTGGGTATTTATCTCCGAAATTTTCCCTAATGAATTGCGGGCATTCGGACAATCTTTGGGATC
This sequence comes from Cecembia sp., assembly GCF_007126775.1. GTDB lineage: Bacteria > Bacteroidota > Bacteroidia > Cytophagales > Cyclobacteriaceae > Cecembia. The sequence continues at coordinate 9,140 of NZ_SLAP01000133.1, forward strand.
TTTTACCCATTGGATATTGGCAGCCTTGATCGCCAATCTCTTCCCTTTCTTTGCCAATACATTTGGGGCTGGAAATATCTTTGCATTCTTTGCACTAATGATGGTGCTGCAATTGCTTTGGGTAGCCTTCAGAATGCCGGAAACCAAAGGAAGGTCCTTGGAAGAAATTCAGAAAGATTTACAGAAAAGTCATGCTTAAAAAAGTGGTTTGCTTTGGGGAAATGCTTTGGGATTGTTTCCCAGACCATGAAATACCGGGAGGTGCACCTATGAATGTGGCTCTACACCTCCACCAATTAGGCTTAGCCGTCCAGATGATTTCCCGGGTGGGAAATGACGCACACGGACAAAAAATATTGGATTTTATAAGCGGTTACGGTTTGGATACTTCCTGTATCCAACTCGATGAGCAACAAGCAACCGGCACAGTTCAGGTGGATAATGCGGATGTAGAAAACATCAAATACACCATCGTGTCACCCGTAGCCTGGGATTTTATTGCTTTAAGAAATAAATCACTTAAAGCCGTTCAAGGAGCAGATGCCTTCATTTTCGGCTCCTTATCTGTGAGAAACCATGAGAGTTGGGAAACACTATACCACCTGCTGCACGAACAAGTGCTTAATATTTTTGACATCAATCTTAGGGCACCATTCTATGATTTTGAGCAGATTGAAATCATTCTGGGGTATACAGATATTCTAAAAATCAATGAAGACGAACTGATCATCGTAGCCGATTACTTTGATATCGATTTACCCGAAAAATCCAAGCATCTGGAAAAGTCCCAATTGGTCTGCTCTTATTTGACAGAAAACTTTCCCATTTCCATGGTCTGCGTCACCTTAGGATCCAAAGGGGCTTTGATCTATCAGGAGGGTGAAATCATATCCCATTCGGGATACAAGGTAAAAGTAGCGGATACGGTAGGTTCGGGAGATGCTTTTCTCAGTGGTTTTGTAAAAACTTATCTTGATGGTAAAAAACCTAAAGAGATTTTGGATTTTGCCTGTGCGATGGGTGCCTATGTCGCTACCCAAAAGGGAGGTACGCCAAGGTATAAGATAGAAGATGTGTTGAAGGTAAAAGGAGCTGCAAAGTGACAGTCATTTAACGTGATTTTGATCTAAAAATAGATTCTGGAATTAGAAATCTTAAATAGCTATCTGCTTTTTTATGGTTTAAGGAGAAGTTTTCTGTTACTGATGCGTGGGACAATAGGATTATTTTCGGGAGGAGTTGGCATGCCCAGTTCTTCGGGTCCCGGGCCAACGAACTTGGTTTCTTTACCCTCGATTGAAATGGCCTCATTGCTTATCTCCACAAATGTGTACAGGGATCTTTCGTATGGAATTGTGTATTTTATCAAGGGAAATTGTTGGTCAATCTCTTCACTGTACCTGATTACCTGATAATTATCCCCAGCCCAGTAATAGGACATGCTATTGATCTGGATGTAGTAGATGCCATTTATTTCTGTGGCATAATCGGTATGGTGGTGACCACTAAAGCATGCTATGACCTTGTTGTATCCGGCCAATCGATTTTCCTCTTCAAGCAAAGACCTGATGTATTCCCTGTTTTCAATACCTGCTTCATTTTCAAGCGACTGGTGGCTGAATATCACCACCCTTTCTTTGGCACCCCTGAGTTCTTCCACCATCCAGCTCAGCTGTTCTCCACTCATGTAGCGCGAATACCCCACTGGCCTGTTGGGGGAAGGATTGAATTCATTGCCGTCCAGTACAATGAATCGCAAGCCGCCTTTGTCGTAAGAATAATACCTGCTGGGCATCCCAAAATTTTCGACCACACTTGACATATCAAAACCACCGTCAGGTTCATGGTTTCCTATTACATGATACTTTTCACCAGGATAGGAGTTCCATATCGCCATGAACTCCTTGTTATGTTCGTAAGGCCTGGCAAAGTCTCCCATTTGGATAATAAAATCCAGATCCCTCGCTTTTGCTTCACCAATAAAAGAGGTGAGGCGTTCATCAGCATCGTGCATAATGTCTTTATGTACATCTGTACAAATGCCAAACCTTACACTAACATATTCAGGTTCCCGACTGCCAAATGAGATAAAAAGCCAGCTGAGAATAACAAAAAGGTAGAATTTATTTAATAACTGCATAATTATTTCTTTTAGAACGTCTGGGCTTCATTTTCTCAAATAATGCCAAACAAGCGGATATTGGCATCGGAATTTATTTACAGCATCTTACTTTTCAAAAGGACATTCTCACAGAAATGGCATCATTTTCTTTCAGATCAACCTGATTGAAAGAGATGAAAGTTTTACCAGCTGATTCATGTACCAATGCATTGATTTCATTCCCATTAACATCAAGCTTGGCATTTTTCACCATTTTTCCTTCGGGTAATTCCAGCAATATTTCTTTCAATTTGAGGTTTCCGTATACCAGATGAATTTTATTGAACTGTTCTGAAGCCTTTCTTATTTGGGTCAAACTTCCCCAACCTTCAGCGCTTGTAAATGCAGCGCTAAAATCATTGGGTCCAATTTTGGGGGCGAAGCCGATTTGGCGTTTGGGGCCATTATAGGAAAATCCGCAAGCGGCAATAAATGCACCATAGCTGGCCATAGCTCTGGAATAATGATCGCTACATTCTATTTCATTGAAGGGGTTCCTTTTGGCTGCCCCATACCGCTCATGAATGGCTTTAATTATTGAAAGCCCTTCATCCAGTTTGTCCTCCCATATCATATGGCTGGCAGCCTGATATTCAAACCCGGTCATACACTCATTAAAATACCCAAATTGCCAATGCTTTTGCCAATCATCACGTTTGCCACCCAGTGGCCAGGTACACATTACAAGGCCTGCGTCTCCATGAATGGCATAGGGCCTGCCGGCAATTTGAGAAGGTAATGAATCCCTTAATGGTCCCATATCGGGAACAAAGTTGTACTTCCATAAGGAATCCAGCGAACTTTGTATCATCCCTTTATTGTAAAGGCGCCCCAAATTGAGCTGAAAAGCCCATCCCTGGCCAAAAACCTGGTCAATATAGCAGCCTTTACCTATTCCAATAGCATCCAGGTGATCAGGATCTTCTTTCTGAATAAAGTATTCGCCATTAAACAGGCTTTCAATATTTTTTCTACCTGATTCGAGAATGGATAGGTATTCCTTTTCTGAGCTGGTATCGCCGGTTGTCCTTGCCATTTCAACTGCAGCAGCCAATGCAGCAAGGTACAATGAGGTAATTGCTGGGATATAACCAAACCACTCGGCATCCAGGGTATTGTGCTGCTCTCCATAAATCATACCGTTAGCTTCCTCACCATACTCTTTATCCAGATCAATTAAATATTTCAGGGCCAGTTTGATATTGTCCCAGTTTTTTTTGAGAAAAGTGTCATCTTCGCAAATCTGATAATCTCGATAGGCCCGCAGCACAACTCCGGCCTGCCCATCTGCTGCATATCTCCACGCAAGGCCTCCCCTGAAATCTATTCCACCAGAGCTGCGGTCCATGACGGCAAAATCTGTTTTCTCCCTTAGATTCTTTTCCAATTCGGGAAATAGCCTTCCCATGGCCTGGGCATAATGCCATACATGGGTGCAAGTCCCAGGACAGCAGCCTATTCCTTCCCATGCCCAGAAACGTCCATCTTTAAAAATGAAACATGTCTCTGTAGCCAGAATGGAGGTGTTTATAAATGTACGGTTTAAAAACCAATGGGGCAGGCTGGAATTTTTATAAAATGCTTCCCTCCATAAATTGGTCAGGTAGCTTAGTTTTTGATAATTAGCTGCCAATTCCAGTGCTACCTCTCGTGAGTCAGCAAACTGATTGCTATAGTGCCTGCCTTTATTTTCACCGGTTGACCGATCATTTTGAGGAAGCTCTATGTTTGGGAAATGCCAGCTTATGATAAATGTAATCTTTTGTGATTCTCCTGGGTTTAACCTGATGGTTTTACTCACGCCCCCGCAGAGCTGTTCCCCAAATTCGGCAGTAGCTGTTTCAATGGTATTATCAGGAAACAACAGATTAGACTTTACAGGTATTTCTGCTGAGCCTACCGTAGAACTATCGTTACCTATCAGCAACAGGCTCATAGTACCAAAATCTCTCTGATTTTGTACGATAGTCGTGCTAAAATTATGTATGTTTTTACTTCTGGCGCTGCAAGTTAAAATGGTATTTCCCGATTCTTTTTCAATGGAATTGCTAATTTCTGTTTCTTCAGCATCTTTAGTAAACCGAAGTATGGCATTCTCCAGCCAACCCGATAGCTCGGTTTTCACCTCTTCCTTACTTGTATTTGTTATGGTAAAGTGCATGAAAGCAGCAGGATTGCTGGAATTCTTCACATCCAATGGAATAAATGGGGAAAATGCCTGTAAATCAACTTCTATCGGCATCTGGCTGTCCCGATAAGAAATTTCTGCAATGGGGTACTGTGCTTTAAAGCTGATGTCCTCAAACCCCTTGAAATCCAGACTTCGTTCCCAGCTTTTATTACCCTGCGATATACGCAAACCAAACCCCTGCTCAAAAGGATATTCTGGTGACATAGGGAAAATATAATTGGCACCATCTCTGGGCCTTACTCTTTGGCCATGCCAATTTTCATGTGTAACCGAATTTACCCCTTCTTTTTGTCGGTTGAAAATATCCCACAGCCAGAGTTTCCCATCGCCGCCAATATAAACCGTACCAGTGCATAAGCCTCCCACAGGCATACCAATATAGGCCAATTCTTTGCCCCTGTATACCTCAGGCTCTCCCCTTTGATATAACTTGTCAATCCATTCTGCTGTCAACCCCTTGTCGACAGGTATCTGATAAGCAGCTGAAGTTTGCTTTCCAAATGCTGGAAATCCAAGCATCACGCCACCTGCCGCCAACCCCATGGCTTTGATGAAATCTCTACGCTGAATCCCAGTAGATGATACCGGTAAACATGGGTTGGTTTTCTCGAATGAAGAACAACAACCTGAATTTGCCTCACATTCATCCTGTTCATGATTTGCAATATCTGTTTGTTGCGTATTTTTCCTGGTCATGATTGAAATTTAGGGTAAACAGAACGCCTTCATGAAGGCAAGGCTAAAATCCAAGGTTCATTGAAAATAATCAAGATACTATTAAAAACCAAGCTTTAGGAAATGGGATAAATCACATCTCAAACGACCTTCAAAAACCTGAAAACATCCTAAACTCTATAATTAGGGAATAAAATTGAACCACAAATTGTTGAATTAATCTGAAAGAGCCACAACAATAGATTCTGAAATTAACCACAAAAGGACACAATAGTCACAAAATAATGATTATCAGCCCTATAAAAGCACGGGCACTTTTGTTTCCTTTTATCACTTTCCCCTACATTCGGGACAAGTTATGGTTCAAAAAGAAAGACCTGAAACTGTTTACATCACCTTAGATAAAGCAGCTTTCCACTGCCCATACACCTCAGTATAAGCCGCTACCTTCTCTTTCTCAGGTTCAAAAACAGACAACTTTTCCAGACTAGCAAAGGCTTCCTTAGCATCCCCATAAATACGGACACCGATTCCTGCCCCCCTGGCAGCTCCTTGGGAGCCGTCGGTATCGTATAGCTCTAAACTCACTTGGTTCATATTCACAAATGCCTCCCTGAACAAAGGGCTGAGAAACATGTTGGCCTTTCCGGCTTTCACAGTATTCAGGTTCAGGCCCATATCCTTCATGATGTCAAAACCATACTTCAAAGAAGACACAATACCTTCCTGCACTGCCCTGAGCACATGCCTTCTGTCATGTTGCAGTAAATTAAGCCCCATCATATGGGCGCCAACGGGCTTGTTCTGCATGATTCTTTCCACTCCGTTGCCAAAAGGAATAAAACTTAACCCATCTGAACCAATAGCTGTTTCACTGGCCAAATCATTCATTTGAGGATAAGTGATGGCCTCCCCTCCTATCAAGCGTTTTACCCAACTGTTGAGAATACCTGTTCCATTGATACAGAGCAATACACCATACCTGGGATCTTTTTGTTGATGGTTGACATGGATAAAGGTATTGACCCTGGATTGTGGATCGTACACCGGATTTTTGCTTACCCCATATACTGTACCTGAAGTACCAGCCGTAGTGGCGAGCTCACCTTCTTGCAAAACATTCAATGAAAAGGCGTTATTGGGCTGATCCCCGGCCCGATAAGTGATTGGAACACCCGCATCAATACCCAATAACCTAGCAGCTTCTTTGGTCACTTCCCCTTGATGGCTAAATGAAGGAACAACCTCCGCCAGGAGAGATGAGTCTATTTTGTAATAAGAAAGTAACTTTTTGGAAATACCATTTTCTTTGAAATCCCAAAAAATTCCTTCTGATAAACCTGTTTCTGACGTTTTGATCTCACCGCTTAGCTTCATCGCGATGAAATCCCCTGGCAACATAACCTTATGGATCTTGGCATATAGCTCCGGTTCATTTTCCTGCACCCACTTAAGCTTCGAAGCTGTAAAATTCCCGGGTGAATTTAGCAAGTGTGGCAGGCAATACTCCTCTCCCAATTGATCAAAAGCCTTGTTTCCAAAAGACACGGCCCTACTGTCACACCAAATAATGGAAGGACGTAGTACTTTACCTTCTTTGTCCACACAGACCAATCCATGCATCTGATAAGAAATTCCAATGGCCTTCAATTCTCCTGATTTCACCTGGCCTTGCTGGGTGATAGCATGGGTGGTTTCGATGATGTATTTCCACCACATCTCCGTATCTTGCTCTGCCCAGTCTTTTTGTGGTGCAGCGATCGGCATTTCAATTTTTGGAAGTCCTTCAGATGCTACTACTTTTCCCGTATCCGCATCCAACAGCGTGGCCTTTACTGAGGAGCTTCCAATATCGTAACCTAATAATAATCTTCTCATTTTACCAGAATATGATGTATAACGCAGCAATAATGGATGCAATGACGATGGCGCCGATTTTAAAGATCATACTTGTCTGGAAGAGTTCTTTATTGACCTCTATGCTATTAGGATGATCTTTTCCTTTACCTTCATACAAACTGATAGCTATAATCAATGCCGCTATCACTAAAAATACGACGCCCATCCTGTCTATAAAAGGTAGATTTGGTAAACCAAACTTCAAGACTGTAGAAAGTGGAATGGTTAATATAGCAGCGGTAAGTGCAGCATTAGATGTTGTTTTTTTCCAAAAAACACCAAAGAAGAAAATGGCAAATACTCCTGGTGATACAAAGCCCGTATATTCTTGAATAAACTGGAAGGCCTGATCCAATGTTCCTAGGGCCGGTGCCACCAAGGCAGCCACCAAAAATGCCACAAAAGCAGCGATTCTTCCAACACGGACCTGCTTCACTTCTGAAGCGTCTTTATCTACATATTGCTTATAAATATCCATCGTAAAAATGGTGGAAGTACTATTGGCCATTGATGCCAAGGAAGATACAATGGCTGCAGTCAATGCGGCAAAAGCCAAACCTTTTAATCCAGCTGGCAATAATTGAAGCAAAGTTGGATAGGCCCTATCTGATTTGATCAAGCCTGTAACTGGGTCCGTCATAGATTGTATGAAGGTAGAATCTCCTCCCTTATTCACAATCACCAAAGCTGCAATACCAGGAATCACAACAATCAAAGGCATAAGTAATTTGAGGAAACCAGCGAAAATCACCCCTAGCTGAGCTTCATTCAAATCCTTGGCTGCCAAGGCCCTTTGGGTAATGTATTGGTTGAAACCCCAGTAACTCAAATTCACAATCCACATCCCTCCTACCAGCACACTCAACCCGGGAAGATCCAAATAAGCATCATAAGTACCTCCTTTACCATCAGGGATCATCATTTCCCCTTTATCCAAAATCATGGAAAAGTGTCCTGGAACTTCTTGCCTTAAGAGCCCTAAACCCTGCCATGGATCACCTTCACCCACAATATTTAAGGCCAAATAAGTAGTAGCCAAACCACCCGCAACCAAGAAAAAAACCTGGACCACATCGGTCCAAGCGACAGCCTTTAATCCGCCATAAATGGAATAAACCATGGCAAACAATGCCAGTCCGATAATTCCATAAGTCAATGGGACATCCAAAATAGTATTCAAACTCAATGCCCCCAAATATAATACAGAGGTAAGGTTAACTAATACATATAACAATAGCCAAAAGACAGCCATAGTAGTCCTTACCCTGGCATCATAGCGGTCCAGTAAGAAGCCTGGCATGGTATAAATTCCTTTTTTGATATAAACCGGAAGGAAAAATATAGCCACTACCAATAAGGTAGCTGCCGCCATCCATTCATAAGTAGCGATGGCAAGGCCCAAAGCAAAACCGGAACCGGACATCCCGATAAACTGCTCAGCAGAGATATTGGAAGCGATCAATGAAGCGCCTACAGCCCACCAAGGAAGGGCTTTTGAAGCTAAAAAATAATCCTTGGAATCTTTTACATGGCCTTTTTTTTCTCTGGAAACATATAATCCCAGACCTACAATCAGACAACAATAGCCAATAAATACAATCAGGTCAAGTGGTTCTAATAACATACATTATGGTTTATTGTAAAAGGTTTGAGTAAGCAAGTATTATTCTGATTATACCCACTATTTAAATCGAATTATCTCCAAATATAATGTTTTCAATCAATCTGCTAAGGGTTTTTGTATATTTATGATTGCCTAATTAGACCTATATAAACAATGAAAAAAACCAGCATCTTTATTCTTTTTTGGATTTCACCTTTTTTTCTTCATGCCAATGATGGATACAAGCTTTGGCTTCAATATTACCCTTTTGAAAACCATGCCATCGCCACCTATTACCGCGATTACCTGGAAAACACAAAGTTAGTCGGAGAATCTGCTACCCACGAAGTGATCCGAAATGAATTGAATACCGCATTCAAAGGATTTTTTGAAAAAGAGCCAGCTTCACAATTGGTTTCGGAAGGCGATAATGCTTTGTTGTGGATCGGAAAAATAGAAGATTTACCAAAAGACATTCGAGCCCAACTCGGTAATAAAAATACTGCGTTGGGAGAAGAGGGCTACTTGATTCGTTATATTAAAGGAAAGGTTATTTTAAGTGCAAATACGGACATAGGCTTGCTTTATGGAACTTTTGCTTTACTTAAAAAAATACAAACCAGACAAAAGCTAGAAGAGCTAAATGAATTGGAAAATCCCAGAATCCAGCTCAGAATGTTGAACCATTGGGACAATCTTAACCGAACAGTGGAAAGAGGTTATGCAGGTTTCAGCATTTGGAACTGGCATAGGTTGCCCCAGCATATTGACCAACAATATATTGACTACGCCAGGGCAAATGCCTCTATTGGCATCAATGGCACTTCTATCACCAATGTCAATGCCAATGCCTTGGTATTGACTCCTGAGTATCTGGAAAAGGCAGCAGCCTTGGCAGATGCTTTTCGGCCATATGGCATCAAAGTGTATTTGACTGCAAGGTTCAATGCTCCCATGGTATTGGATAACCTGCCTACTGCGGACCCGCTTGATCCCAATGTCCAACAATGGTGGAAAGATAAAGCCAAAGAAATATATTCATATATCCCTGATTTTGGAGGTTTTTTAGTAAAAGCTGATTCAGAAGGACAACCGGGACCGCACAATTACGGAAGGACTCAAGCTGATGGTGCCAATATGCTGGCTGAAGCTGTCCAAGCCTATGGCGGTATTGTCATGTGGCGTGCTTTTGTTTATAATGAACATACACCCACAGACCGGATAAGACAAGCTTACGATGAGTTCAAGCCTTTGGATGGCAAATTCAGGGATAATGTCATTGTGCAGGTTAAAAATGGGCCCTTGGACTTTCAACCCAGAGAACCTTTCCATCCACTTTTTGGTGCGATGCAGGAAACGCCCCTGATGATGGAATTTCAGGTTACAAAAGAATACCTTGGACAGGACACCCATTGGGTCAATCTGGCCTCTATGTGGGAGGAAGTGCTTCAGTCAGATACCTATGCCAAAGGTCAGGGAAGTACCGTCAGTAAAGTATTGGATGGAAGTCTTCATGATTATAAGTTGACAGGCATAGCTGGTGTGTCGAATATTGGGACAGACAGAAATTGGACAGGGCATCATACCGCTCAGGCCGATTGGTATGCCTTTGGAAATTTGGCCTGGAATCCCAATCAAAATATCGAAAAAATAGCAGAATACTGGATCAGAATGACGTTCAGTAATGATCCGGAAGTAGTCCAAACAATGAAAGGAATCATGTTGAATTCCTACGAAATCTTGGTTGATTATATGACGCCACTAGGGCTGCACCACATCATGGCCCGCAGCCATCACTGGGGACCTGGCCCTTGGGTTACCGGAGGTGGAAGGGATGATTGGACAGCTACTTATTACCATAAAGTCAACAATGACAGCATTGGTTTTGACAGAACTGAAACTGGAAGCAATGCTATGGCACAATATGCCCAAGAGTGGAAGGAAGTATGGGGAAATGAGGAGAATGTTCCTATGGAATTTTTGCTTTGGTTTCACAGGGTACCATGGAATAAAAAACTTTCTACTGGCAATAATTTATGGGAAGAAATGGCACTTCGCTACCAAAAAGGGGTAGAAGGCGCCAGATGGATGCAAAAAGAATGGAGCAGTTTAGAAGAAAACATTGATCCTGGCAGGTTTAATCATATTGCTTCATTTCTCAACATTCAGGTGAATGAAGCGGAATGGTGGAGAGATGCCTGTCTTTTATATTTTGGACAGTTTTCCAAAATGCCGCTTCCACCAGGAGTGGAAGCTCCAAAGCATGATCTGAATTACTACCTGAATTTTAAAAGAAACTTTGTCCCTGGAATATAAGATGAAAGCATCGCTCAAATTATTTGTAATCCTTGCAGGCATTTTGATCTGCCAATCCGCACTTAGCCAAGAAGATCAGCTCGGTTTAAAAGAAATTTTCAAAGATGCATTTTATATTGGTTCCGCAGTCAGTTACCGACAAGCGTCAGGGGAAGAACAGCAAGCTTTGCCTTTGTTGGAAAAGCATTTCAACAGCATCACATCTGAAAACATGATGAAATGGGGCCCCATTCACCCAGAACCCGAAAGGTATAACTTTGTATCAGCAGACCAATTTGTCGAGTTAGGCAAAAATCTGAATGCTTTTATTATAGGACATACTTTGGTTTGGCACCAGCAAACGCCAAAATGGGTATTTCAAAATGAGGAGGGAGAAATACTCAAAAGAGAGACTTTGTTGAAAAGAATGGAGCAGCATATTGAAACCATCGTAGGTCGGTACAAAGGCCAGGTCCATGGCTGGGATGTTGTCAATGAGGTATTTGAACATGATGGGAGCTATAGGGAGTCTGAATGGTATCAGATTACAGGAAGAGATTACATTTTTAAGGCATTTCAAAAAGCTTATGAAATGGATCCGGAGGCAGAACTGTATTACAATGATTACAACCTATGGAAACCTGAAAAAAGAGAGGCAGCCATTGCCTTGGCTCAAGAATTAAGAGATAAAGGGATGAGGGTGGATGGAATAGGTATGCAAGGGCACTACATGTTGGATTCCCCACCAGTGGAGATGATTGAGGCTTCCATCATTGCAATTTCAAATGCTGGTTTTAAAGTGATGGTGACTGAACTCGATGTCGACGTATTACCCAGACCTCGGGAGAGTGAAGGAGCAGATCTGAATAGAAACTATGATTTGGATGAAAAATACAATCCTTATGCAACTGGTTTACCAGAAAATATAGCAGATAAATTTGCTAAACGATATACCGACCTTTTCTCGGTTTTCCACAAACACCAGGACAAAATCAGCCGGATTACCTTCTGGGGACTGCAAGACGGCACTTCCTGGCTGAACAATTGGCCCGTACGGGGTAGGACCAATTATCCTTTGCTTTTTGATAGGGATTTTCAGGTAAAAGAGGAGGTTATCCAATCAATTTCTACCGCTACATTTTAGAGCTTTTTCATTCATCCCATAATCAAAACTCACTTGCTTAGCGGAAGTGCCTTATATAGAAATCTTAGCAGTAGAGAATTTGACATATTAAAAAGTCACACTTGGAAAGCTAAAAACCTTGCTTTGATTTTTATTATCCTTGAAAATTGTAATGGAAAACTGTTCTCCCATAACATAATTTATAGTGCTTCTCTTGTTATCAAAATCTAAACCCTTGGTATCGATAGTTCTTAAATGGTGAAAAATAGAAGCTTCAAAGTTTTTAGGAATAAACTCTTCAAGCTTTCCATTTTCCAACCTAATATAACGTAAAGCATAGAATACTTCAGCCTGGTCGGAATTAGGGTACCGTGCACTTATCCTTTGAATAGTTCTTGGTGTCTCAAAATATTTCTGATGATAAAAATCATGAGTCATCAACTTGATGGAATATTCAGGTTTCTTTAGGAATTTCTTAGGTGAAGTTTCCCTTACTTCAAA